>JBOHHD010000027.1:0-6674 GCA_050700515.1 Pseudonocardiaceae bacterium | reverse complement strand
GCGGCGTCGCGGAACCCAGCGGATGTCTTCGCCGGCTTGAACGAAAAGTGGGGTATCCTTCAGTGCCCACTTCTGATACTCGGAGATCGGCTCCGACACAATACACGCCCGCCGGAACACTTTGCCGCCCCGCGTTCCGGCACCGACCAGGTCAAACCACGGTTGGAGCCAATCGGTGTCGTCCGGCTCACCAGCCTCCCACTTGCGAAGATGCGGTATCTCCTTAGCAGTACCATAGGAGTCTCGCATCTCCAAATGGATCGCTTCCCGTTGGAATGACCTGAAGAACGCAGAGAACACTTCATACGTAATGCTGTCCATCTAACCTCCGACCAGCACCGCGACTGCGGACCGCGAGACCTCAACACAGGTCTCATGATCGGGGATATGCATCTGCCCGAGCGCCTCGGGGTCCGTCACGCGCAATCCCTTGATGATGTAGTTGCCGTTCACTGCGACGTGCACTATGGGCGGGACAAGATTCACCACATCGCCGCTGATCCCGTCCTTGGCAAGGTGGGCCATGAGCGCGGCCGGTACTTCAACGATCGTTTCGTCGTCACGTAACACGATCATGGCCAGGATCTCCGGGTCGGTAACGATCCAACCCTGCACCACGAATGAGTCCCGATCAGTGGCGAACAGGGTCGGCGACTCGTCCGGACGGGATTCCTTACCGAGAAATGTCAGGATCATTGCTCCCCATCCTGTCAGAGCATGGTGCCGATTATTGCAGGCCACCTAGCTTCACCCGGGCTGTCGCTCCTGTCAAGAGCCGCTGCTCAGCGCTTCCATGTGCAAGAACCAGCGTGTTGACCTCGTCTGGGATGAGTGGTTCAGGCCCTCCATGTCGGCAGCCGACAAGCATGGGTGAGCATCAGAATCTGCAACTTTCTGCAACATCGTTGGTTCAGCACCGGCGACTCTCTAGGCTCACGACATGAAACGGGCCGGTCACCGTAAGACGGCCGAGACCCTGGAGAGAGTAGGTCCCCACAGTCGTCATCGGACACGTCCTCACAGGAGGCATCCACCAAGTCCGCTTGCCGTCGTGGAGCAGCTCCGGATGGTAGTAGGGATCGGTCCCGCCTCGCCAGACAGCCTGCTTGTCACTACCGGCGTGCCTGCACGCACAGAGGGGAAACGCGGTGGAACTGCACAGCGAGATCGAGTCCTACCGGAAGGTTCTCGCGTTCCGAACGCCAGAAGGTCGGCCCGCCACCGTGATCGTCATGCGGAGACGATCCGCCGTATGGCTCACCTTCGACGGCGCAACGAAAACCACCGCCGTGATGGCCGACCAGGACGCCAGTCAACTAATCGATGCGGTCTCACATGCCTCTAGGAATTCGCAATGAACGACGCCCCGACCGTACCCACAGGCTTTCCGGGCGATAGTACTCGACCTGCGACGGTGACCAGCACCGCCGACGGACGTGACCATCTGCTCAGCACACCAGCGGCGTCGGTCGGGCTGGCGGTGAGCCACGGGAAGTCGGTGGCGTTGTACGGGCGGCTGGTGCCGGCCGCGCCGCTGACGGTCCCGCCGGGGCCGACGTGCTTGGATTGTGAGACCGCGCTGCACCGCGTCACCCTCGGCGATAACACCTCGGATCGCCGTGATGGACTGATGGCGCGACTGCTGGGTCGACGCGGCTCACGCACTGGTTCGCGGGCGCTGTCTGCCGGCAGGCATCGGGCGGTGCGGGCGTGATGCGTTGGTGTGTGGCCTCCTTCGCCGACGCCGACACGCACCTCGCCGAGCCTGGGGCACCCGGACAAACGGTCACCGCGCACTGTGATGACAGGCAGTTCTGCCCTCTGGCGATCCTGCCCGGCGCACCACCCGACCCGGAACAGGTCTGCCCTACCTGCCGGGCGGGTCAGCCCAGCCCAGCGACCCAGACCCCTCGAACCACGCCAGAACAGGTGAGCACGTGAGCCCATTCCCAGACACCAACTTCAGTACTGCCGACCAGGCTGCGCGGGCTGACGCACTGTGATAAACCCGTCCAGCAGACCGTCCGCCGCGCGCCTTACGGAGCGCTGATGTGGGCGACACCGGAGGACCCCGGCGTCGTCGAGCGGATGCGCACCGCTCACCGCCGGGCCGTGACCGCTCTGGGCCTCCTGCCCGAGCGGGATGTCCACGAGGCGTGGGGCTGGCGCGGCAGGACGCTGAGCCGGCCCGTCATCGCCACCGATGGTTCAGCCTGGCTCCGTGTCGCCTCCGCCCCCACCGGCCACGTCGCTCGCATCTTCTGGGAGGGCTCGCTGGACGCAGAGAAGGCGATCCCGGCGTTGGTGCCGCGCCCCCGGCTGCGTGGCAGTCACGACTGGAGCCACGATGGGTGGGAATACCGAGCGGAGCTGTATGACCGGGTCGCCGACCACCCTGTTGCGACGTCCCCCACCTCGCTGACCGAGCCCGACCTGCCCTCCACCTGGTGGGCAACGCTACGAACCACGCTCGACGACATCGCCACGGTCCCCACCCGCCGCTTTACGGTCTTCCCACGGTACCTCGACCGCGCCATGCCCCACCTGCTCGGCACACCCGTCGACACCACGGTGGCGTCCTGGTCCACCGCGCACGGCGACTTCCACTTCGCCAACCTGTGCGCGCCGACCCTGCACATCCTCGACTGGGAGGGCTGGGGCCTGGCCCCCAGCGGCTACGACGCCGCCGTCCTGCACAGCCACAGTCTGTTGCTCCCGCGCCTCGCCGCTCGGGTCCGCACCGAGTTCGCGCTCCTGCTCGATACCCCCACCGGTCGATTCGCCGAACTGGTCGCCATCACCGAACTCCTGCACAGCACCACCCGCGGCAACCACCTCGACCTGGCCGAACCACTCCGCGACCGCGCCGCCCTGCTGCTGGGCCGCCCGGTTCCCCTCCCCCAGCCAGATAGGCCCGTTCACGATGGGCTGATACACGCACGCGGACCAGCCGCAGTGCCAGAAGGGAGCATTTCGTGAACAAAGTGATCGATGACTCGGCCCATGCCGCTGAGCTACGGGGCAGGCTCACTGACGAGCTGGTGGCCGAGGGCACGATCGTGTCGAAGGAGGTCGAGGCGGCGTTCCGCACGGTGCCCCGGCACCTGTTCACCCCTGGGGCGACGCTGGAGGAGTCCTACGCCCAGGCCACCGTGCGCATCAAACGCGACGAGCACGGCACCACCCTGAGCGCGGTATCCGCGCCACAGACCCAGGCCACCATGTTGGAACAGGCCCAGCTCGAACCTGGCATGCGGGTTCTGGAGATCGGGTCGGCGGGCTACAACGCGGCGCTGATCGCCGAGCTGGTCGGCGAGACCGGGCAGGTCACCACCGTCGACATCGACCCCGACGTGGTTGACCGGGCCCGGGACTGTCTTGCGGCAGCGGGATACTGCCAGGTCGAGGTGGTGTTGGCCGACGCCGAGGACGGCATTCCGGGCCACGCTCCGTATGATCGGGTGATCGTGACCGTCGGGGCGTGGGATCTGCCCCCTGCGTGGTCTGACCAGCTCGCCGGTGATGGCCGGCTCGTGGTGCCGCTGCGGATGCGTGGCCTGACCCGGTCGGTGACCTTCGAGCGGGACGGGGATCACCTGGTCAGCCACGACTATCGGCTGTGCGGGTTCGTGCCGATGCAGGGTACCGGTGCCTACCACGAGCAGGTGGTCGCACTCGACGGGGACAGGGTCCATCTGCGGATCGACGGAGAGCAGCCGGTGGACGCTGGCCGGTTGCGGGAGGCCTTGCTGGGCCCGAGGGTCGAGCGTTGGTGCATGGAGTTCGGCGACGGCGAGCCTTTCCACGATCTGGACTTGTGGATGGCCACCGTCGTGGACGATTTCGGTCTGCTCACAGCGACGAAAGACGCGATCGACAGCGGCTTGGTCAGCAAATCCACCCTTTTCGGCGGCAAGACGATGGTGGCGGGCGGGAGTTTCGCCTACCGGGCCTCAGCACGCCCAGTGAACGAGGATCGCACCAGGTTCGAGTTCGGCGCGTACGCCCACGGCCCCGACGCCGCACGCCTCGCGGAGGACTACGTCGACCTGATCCAGACGTGGGATCGGGATCATCGTGGGGGTCCGGGTGCGCGTATCGAGGTGTATCCCGCGGCGGCCTCGAATACGGAACTTCCTGTCGGGCGGGTTATCACCAAGAGACACACGCGAGTCGTCATCTCCTGGCCGTGACAGCGGCGATACCCAGACCGAAAGCCATAGCTCTCGGAGAACAACACCATGAAGGAGTGAGCATGACAGTTCAGATGGATCAGATGGCGGCCGTGGCAGGCGACGCGGCAGGTGACGAGGAGTTCGATCTCGATATCAGCATCGTCGAGTCCAGTCCGGTCATCGAGGACCTGATGCTGATAACCAGTGACAACTGCGGGAGCACCTGCGAGAGCGCCTGTCCCACCCAAAGCGGTTGTTAGCCGGTGTGACTCGACGCGCGTCCGTGTTCGCGGTGGCGGGGCCTGTCACCTCCCCGCTACCGCGACGATCCGCGTTCTAGTGGGGGCAGTGTTGTACAGGTTCGTTGATGCAGTTGTGGTACGGGCGGCGGCCTGCTGGCCAGGTGCCGACGCCGCACCGTGGCCGGACTTGACTGGCGACACGGATGAGCAGGTGGCGGGGTGGTGTCGCTGGCTGCAACGGGTCTGGGCGTCCGAGGAGATCGCGGCGGCGGTTGAGGTGGCCAGCCCGGTGTTGGCTCGCCGGGTTGGGGAGGTGTGCGAGGGACGTGAGCGGCGGGTGCGGCAGGTTCGCCGCGCCGTGCTGTCGGTGATGCGGTACCTACTGCGGGCGAGGAGCCGGGCGACGCCGTTCGGCTTGTTCGCGGGGGTGGCGCCGGCCCGGGTGGGTTCCCGATCGGCGGCGCGCTTCGGCGAGGGACATCACGCCCTCGCGCGCGTCGACGCGCAATGGCTCGATGGGGTGATCAGGCGTCTGGAGGCCTGCCACGAGCTGCGGAACCGGTTGCTCGTGGTGCGCAACAACCTCGCGTTCGTCCGCGACGGCAGGCTGGTGGTGGGCTGCCAGCAGCAGGCCGGTGCCGCAGCCGGGACGGAGCCGGCGGAGGTGTCGGTCCGCCACACCGCGGCGGTCCGGACCGCCGTGCAGGCCGCCCAGACCCCGATCGGTCTGGGCGAGCTGGCCAGCAAGCTGGCCACCGATTTCCCGGACCGGCCGGATTCGGCGATCAACAGGCTGCTGGCCGAGCTGGTGGCCCAACGCATCCTCATAACCAGCCTGCGTCCCCCGATGACGACGACCGATCCGCTGGCACGTGTCACCGAGGCGTTGGCGGCAGCCGGAGTCGACACGGTACCCGCGGTTGCTGATCTGTTCGGTGCGTTACGCGAGATTCACACCGATCTGAGCCGTCACAATCGTGCGGCCTGCCAACCCGAACAGCGGCGTGACATCAGAGCTGGTGCCACCCGAAAGATGGCGGTCCTCGTCAGCGCCGAGCGAGCGGTCACGGTGGACCTGCGACTCGACTGCGGCGTCGTCTTGCCGCATGCGGTGGCACGGGAAGCAGAGGCCACCGCAGCGGCTCTGGTCAGGCTGACGCCGCACCCCTTCGGGTCCCCGGCTTGGCAGATCTGGCATGCCAGATTCCTGGAACGGTACGGACCTCGCGCCCTGGTACCGATCGGCGAGCTTCTCAACGTCGAGAGCGGGCTCGGGTTTCCCGCCGGGTACCGGGACTCGCGGGTGACACCACCGCCCAGACCAGGGTTGTCCGAGCGTGATGTGGCCTTGCTGGGGTTGGCGCAGAACGCCGCGCTGCAGCAGCGCACCGAGATCGTCCTGGACGAGGAGATGATCGCGGACTTGGTGGTCGGGGAGGACAGCGCTGCGGCGGCGCCGCACACCGAGCTCCGGTTCCGGGTGCACGCCCCGACGCTGGACGCGCTTGATCGCGGCGAGTTCGAACTCGCGATCACGGGGGCCTCTCGCGCGGCCGGGACCACGACCGGACGGTTCCTGCACCTGTTCGACACCGACGATCGTGAGCGGATGCTCCGCACATATGCCGGGCTGCCCACGGTGAGCGAGAACGCGCTACCCGTTCAACTGTCATGCCCAGCTGTGCATGCGCGGACCGAGAACGTCACCCGAAGCCCCGTAGTGCTGGCGCACCTGCTGGCCCTGGCCGAACACCACCCGTGCGCCGATAACGTAATTCCGCTCGACGACCTGGCGGTCAGCGCCGACGCCAAGCGGCTGTACCTGGTCTCCCTGTCCCGGCGGCGCCCGGTGGAGCCGGTGGTCTTCAGCGCCGTGGAACTGACCAACCACGCCCATCCCCTACTGCGTTTCCTGTGCGAGATCCCCACCGCGCGGTCCGCGGCGTGCACCCCGTTCTCGTGGGGGACTGCGACCCGATTGCCGTTCCTGCCCAGGGTTCGCTACCGGCGCTCGATCCTCTCCCCAGCCATCTGGGCGCTGTCCGCAACCGACCTGCCGGGCCCTGCGGCCCCGTGGCGGGACTGGGTGAGCAGCCTGGCCGGGTGGCGGGACCGATTGCGGGTCCCGACTGCGGTCTACCTCGGCGAGGGCGATCGCCGCCTCCGCCTGGACCTGAACGACCCAGCCCACCTGCACGCCGCGCGCGCCGAGCTGGACCGCGCCGGACGCACCACCGTGCGGGAAGCACCCAAGCCC
>JBOHHD010000026.1:0-12198 GCA_050700515.1 Pseudonocardiaceae bacterium | reverse complement strand
ATGTACTCGTCACCGCGCTCATCGCGCCAGATCTCGACGCCCCAGAAATTGTTGCCGCCCTCGTCGATGAAGGAGGCCACTTCGATGATCCCTTCGTCGCCGTACTCGACGACCCGGAACCCGGCCGCGTAGTAGGACAGGTAGGCCACCCCCTGATCGTCGGGGTCCATGGCCACCTCGTGTACTGACAGATCACCGAAGTCGGCGGCGAACTCAGGATCCTGCGCCTCCGGCACGGCGTAGGTGTCGATCTGGCTCAGCGACCCGCTCTCCTGACCCAGCGGCGGGATATCGGTGCTGAACAGCCGGACGTAGCCCCATCCGTCGAAGGTGGCCGACAGGGTGCTGGCCTGGGTTGTCCCTGGGGCAGGCGCGGCCGTGGCGCAGGCGTTGTCCGCGGTGACCTCGGGCACGTCGAGCAACTGCAACCCGGCGAGCCTACCGACGAACACGAACGGAACCTCGCCGACGGCGGCCATGCCCACCAGGGCGTCGCAGTCCTCGACCGCGGCATTGAAGACGATTCCCGCCGTGTATCCGGCCGCGGTGATCGTGTCCAGCTTCTGCTGGAACGGACACACCCCCCGCTCGACCAGGGCGGTGCCCGAGCCGGGAGCCACTGGCTCGCAACCCAAACCGACGAAGGTGGCCGGCCCGCTCAGCGGGTGCTCGGCGTCGATCGGCGGGGTATCGCCTGCCTGAGCGGCGGGGTGTTCGGCGCCGGCGTAGCGCCCGGTGCCGATCGTCGCGGTGAGCCGGTAGGGGTTGAAGTCTTCATCGGTCCCGATCAGGTACTTGTGATCGGGCGACAGTTCGGATTGATGCGCGTTCCCTTCCGGAGCGGTCTCCTGGCCTCGGGCGAGTCGTTCCTCGTCCAGCTCGGCGAAGTCACTTTGCGCGATGAGCGTGACCGCGTCGGGTCGCGGGTCGGTGACATCGAGCAGGGTGTATCCACCGTCCCAGTAATTCATGTTCATCACGTACCGCAGGCCGACCCGGTAGACGTCCATGTCGTGGCTGAAGACCTGGTTGAGGCTCGACGGGGTTTCCTGGTCGACACCGAACAGTGCCGCGAGATCAAGAGTGTCATTGACCAGCACCGGGTGATACGGATCGGTGATGTCCAGAATGTCGATGTCGGTGGACTCTTCGTCGTCCACCAGAACGACGTAGGTGCGCTGCTCGAAGTCGTTGGTCCAGACCCGCATCGAGTGGGTGTCGTTCGGCGCCGGGTCGAGGCCGCCGTCCTCGGCGGTGAAGTCACCGGTGTGCAGGGTGATCGGTTGGGGATGGCGCGGATCGGAGACATTCCAGAGCGAGATGCCGCCCGCTTTGGTGGGATCGACGATCTGCGCCGGGTCGCAAGTCTCGTTCTGGTGCACCAGTAGGTCGCCCGTGAAGGAGGGCGTGACCATCGGGACGATCTGGATGCCCTCCCCGGCGTAGGAGCCGGGGCTGGTGGGGATGAATGCCTCAGCGACCTCGACCGGGTTGGCCGGGTCGGAGATGTCCATCACGTGCACCCCACCTGCCGCGCAGGTGGGCTCGCGGAAACCGTTGAGGTAGGCGTAGTCGCCGTACGCGGAGACGTCCGCGACCCGGCCCTCGTCGCCGTCACCGGACGGGTTGGTCACCTCGCCCTTGCCGATCAGTTCCACGTCACCGGTGTGCCTGGCCGACAGGTGCCCCTCGTCGCCGTCGTGCTGCTTGTCGGGGGTGACTCCCTCACCGGCGAAGAGCTCCCGGCTTCCGATGCTGCCCTGACCATGGTCGGGGTGTGCCACCGCGGCGCCGGGCATCGCGGTGATCAGCGCGAGTCCAGCCGCTACCACCCCCAGCAGGACAGGGGACCGCCGGTGACGATGGGATAGACGACGCACAGTGCCTCCATCAAGGTGGATCGAACGTGACCCGACCGAGGGGTGACCATACCAACGCCTTGTGTTCGGTTCAGCACTTTCGGGTTATTTGCGGCGCCCTACGAGTCATCCCTCTCCGACCCAGGGTGCCTGCATAGTGTCTCGATTGGGTTACTGTCCGTCATAGCTGGCTGAGGCAGCGGATCGACACGCCAACGCGAGCGGCGTAGCGCGGACACGCCGGGCCGTACTCCGAAAATTTGTCCACATTCGTTGCCGAGGCTTTGACCAGCATGAATACCTTTTCAAACCTTCGTTGTCCACAGGCTGTTCTTCGTTGTCCACAGGAGTGCCAGCAGGGGTGGGCCGCTTCGTGTGGAGCTGTCCCCAGGCTGTCCCCAACCTGTCCCCGGGGCCGCTTGCCGGTTGCTCTGCGCCGCCCCTAGCCTCGCCCGGCGGACTCGGACCGGCGCTCGAACTGATCCTGTCGGCACCATAGGGTAGAACATGTGTTCGATCCACGGTCTGTGCAATCGGGGAAGGGGAGGTACCCAGCGGTGGCGTTGGTGGACGACCGCGGTGCGCGGGTGGGAGACACCCGGGCCGGAGACGGTGGGCAGTTCTTCGACCGGCAGCCGCCTCAGGACATCACCGCCGAGCAGTCGGTGCTCGGCGGGATGCTGCTGTCCAAGGACGCGATCGCCGACGTGGTGGAGGTGTTGCGCCCCGGCGACTTCTACCGGCCGGCCCACCAGTCGCTGTTCGACACGGTGCTCGATCTCTACGGACGCGGTGAACCAGCCGACGCGGTCACCGTCTCCGCCGAGCTGGAACGCCGCGGTGAGCTGTTGCGGGTGGGCGGAGCGCCGTACCTGCACACGTTGATCTCCACCGTGCCGACCGCGGCCAACGCGGGTTACTACGCCGAGATCGTCGCGGAGAAGGCGCTGCTGCGACGGTTGGTGGAGGCGGGCACCCGGATCGTCCAGCTGGGCTACCACGGTTCTGACGGCGCCGACGTGGACGAGGTGGTCGACCGTGCCCAGGCCGCGGTCTACGAGGTCACCGAGCGGCGGATGAGCGAGGACTACGTCGCGCTCGAGGAACTGCTGCAACCCACCATGGACGAGATCGACGCGATCGCGTCCCGTGGCGGCGCCTCGGCGGGGGTGCCCACCGGTTTCGCCGACCTCGACGCGGTGACCAACGGCCTGCATCCGGGCCAGATGGTGATCATCGCGGCGCGCCCGGGGATCGGGAAGGCGCTGGCGCTGGACACAGCGTTACCCACGCCGACCGGCTGGACGACGATGGGCGAGGTCTGTGTGGGCGATCAGCTGCTCGGGGCGGACGGGCGCCCGACGAAGGTGGTGGCCGCAACTGACGTGATGCGCGGGCGCCCCTGCTACGAGGTCGAGTTCTCCGACGGCTCGGTCATCATCGCCGACGCCCGGCACCAGTGGCTTACCGAGACCAGGGCATCTCGCCGGAGCAGGCGCACATCAGCCGCCATCCGGACCACAGAGCAGATCGCCGCAACCCTGCGCTGTGCGACGGCGGATGGCCGAATCAACCACTCCATCCCCACCTGTGCGCCACTGCATCTGCCCGACGTCGAACTTCCGGTTCCGCCCTACGCTCTCGGTGTCTGGCTCGGCGACGGCACATCGCAGGCGGCGCACTACACCAGCGCGGATCCCGAAATCGCCATGTACATCGAAGCCGAGGGCCTTCGCGTCGAGCCCTGTGGTGGTCTGCGATACAGCCTGAAGCTACCGGTTCCGGACGAAGTGCTCGGTCAGAAACACATCCCCACCCGATACCTGCGGGCATCGCAGACCCAGCGTCGAGCGCTCCTAGCTGGATTGCTGGACACCGACGGGACTGTGCTGCCGATCGGTCTGGTGCAGTTCTGCGTCACGAACCGGCAGCTGGCCGAGGATTTCCGCGAGCTGGTGATCGGGCTCGGATACCGCTGCGGCATGACATCGCGCCCTGTTGAAGGCAGTTCTGAGGAGTCCTCAACAGCCTGGACCGTTACCTTCAGCGCGGGAGACGATGTGTTTCGACTCGAACGCAAGGCAATCCTGCACAAGGAACGGAACCGGCACGGCCCGACGCGTTGCGGGCAGCGCTACATCGTCGACGTCCGGCCGGTGCATTCAGTACCGGTACGCTGTGTGCAGGTAGCCGCCGATGATCATCTCTACCTGGCCGGCAAGTCCATGATTCCGACTCACAATTCGACGCTGGGGCTGGATTTCGCGCGGTCTTGTTCGGTGGCGCACGGGATGGCCAGCGTGATCTTCTCACTGGAGATGAGCCGCACCGAGATCGTGATGCGGCTGCTCTCGGCCGAAGCCCGGATCCGGTTGGCGGACATGCGTTCCGGCCGGATGAGCGACGACGACTGGACCCGCCTGGCCCGGCGGATGGGCGAGATCAGCGAGGCGCCGTTGTTCATCGACGACTCGCCGAACATGACGATGATGGAGATCCGAGCCAAGGCGCGGCGGCTCAAGCAGCGCAACGATCTACGCCTGATCGTGGTGGACTACATGCAGCTGATGACCTCGGGCAAGAAGGTCGAGTCCCGGCAGCAGTAGGTCAGCGAATTCTCCCGGCACCTCAAGCTGCTGGCCAAAGAGCTCGAGGTGCCGGTGGTGACGATCTCCCAGCTCAACCGGGGGCCCGGGCAGCGGACCGACAAGAAACCCATGCTGGCCGACCTTCGCGAAAGTGGATCACTCGAGCAGGACGCGGATATGGTGATGTTGATCCACCGGCCGGACGCATGGGAGCGGGACGATCCCCGCGCCGGTGAGGCGGACCTGATCCTCGCCAAGCACCGCAACGGGCCGACCACGACGGTCACGGTCGCTCACCAGCTGCACTACAGCAGGTTCTTCGACATGGCGCAGGGCTGAGCGAAGCTCATCAGCACCGGCACAGCACCTCGCCGTGCAGGACCGCGAACCAGCCGTCGTCCTGCTCGCTCCAGTGCCGCCAGCCCGCCGCCATGTCCGCCAGGTCCTGGCGGGTGGCCAGGTGCAGGGCCAGAGCCTGCCCGGCGAGTGCCGAGCTGGTGACCCGCTCCGCCCACAACCCGCCCCACCAGGCGCGTTCCACCGCGGTGGCGTAGCACCAGACCGTTGCGGACGCGGTTGTCTCGGCGAATCCGGCGGTTCGGGTCCAGGAGAGCAGGCGCCGTCCGGCGTCCGGTTCGGCGTGGTTGCTCCGCGCCACACGCCGGTACATGTCGAGCCAGCGGTCGAGCCGAGGGTCGGGGGGATACCAGGTCATGGCCGCATAGTCGGCGTCCCGGACGGCGACGTAGCCCCCCGCCCGACACACCCGCCGCAGCTCACCGAGCGCAACGACCGGGTCGGCCAGGTGCTGGAGGACCTGGTGGGCGTGGACGATGTCGAATGCGTCATCCGGATACGGCAGGTGATACACGTCGCCGACGGCGAAGGTGACATTGTGGACGCGCTGGTCAGCGGCATCGGCAGCGGCCCGCTGGAGCGGTTCGACGGCCTTGTCGAGACCGACCACGCTGCCCGGAGCCACCAGCCGGGCGAGGTCGAGGGTGATGGTGCCAGGACCGCAGCCGACGTCGAGGAGCCGCTGGCCCGACCGCAGGTGCGGGATCAGATAGGCGGCGGAGTTGCCGGCCGTGCGCCAGCGGTGCGAGCGCAGCACGCTGTCGTGATGGCCGTGGATGTAGGTGTTCTGCTGCTCCGGCACCCGGGCAGCATCTCAGCCGCCCGCAACGTGTCGGTGAGGGCGGCCTGGAGGGATAGCCTCGGGCCATGCCCACCGCGCTGATCACCGGACCTACCGCCGGGCTCGGGGCCGCTTTCGCCCGCAAGCTCGCCACCGAGGGCCACGACCTCGTGCTCGTCGCCCGTGACACCGAGCGCTTGCACAGACTCGCCACTGAACTCTCGGCCCGCCATGGCGTCGGCGCTGAGGTGCTGCCCGCCGATCTGGCCGATGCCGACGAGCGGAAGCGGGTCGAGCAGCGGCTCCGGGAGGGGAATCCGGTCGATCTGCTGGTGAACAACGCCGGCTTCGCGGTCGCCACCACGTTCGTCGATGCCGAGGTCGAGGACCTACAGGCCCAGTTGGACGTCAACGTGACTGCCGTGCAGCGGCTCACCCACGCGGCGCTGGGCGGCATGGTGCGCCGCGGGTTCGGGGCGGTGATCAACGTGTCCAGCGTGGCCGGCTTCCTGCCCGGCCGCGGCTCGACCTACGGCGCGGGCAAAGCGTACGTGACGATGTTCTCTGAGGGCCTGGCCGTGTCATTGCGGGGCACCGGGGTGCGAGTACTCGCGCTGTGTCCGGGATTCGTGCGCACCGAGTTCCACGCTCGTGCCGGCATCGACATGGCCGGCACGCCGTCCGCGTTCTGGTTGGATCCCGACGATGTGGTCGATCAGTGCCTGGCCGACCTGCGACGCGGGCGCATCCTGTCGGTGCCCGGCCTGCAATACCGGGTCTTGATCGGGTTGGTGGACGCGTTGCCCCGCGCTCTGGTCCGCAGACTCGCCGGACGCACCGGGCGGGGGCGTACATGAACAGCACTGCGCGGACCCGGCTGGCCGTACTGGTCCGGGAACTGGCCGTGGTGCGCGGCACGGTGACGCTGAGCTCCGGAGCGCAGGCCGAGTACTACGTGGACCTACGCCGGGTAACGCTGCACCATGAGGCCGCGCCGTTGATCGGGCAGCTGGTGCGCGAGCTGACCGCTGACTGGTCCTACCAGGCCGTCGGTGGGCTGACCCTGGGCGCGGATCCGGTGGCCACCGCTGTGCTGCACGCGCCGGGCCCTCCGGTCGACGCGTTCGTGGTGCGCAAATCAACCAAGGAACACGGTATGGCGCGGCGGATCGAGGGTCCCGCCGTCGCGGGCCGCCCGGTACTCGCGGTGGAGGACACCGCCACCACCGGCGGCTCGGTGCTCATCGCCGTGCGGGCCCTTCGCGAGGCGGGGGCCGATGTGGTCGGGGTGGCCACCGTGGTGGACCGCAACACCGGCGCCCGCGAGGCCATCGAAGTGGCCGGACTGCCCTACCGGACAGTGCTGGAGATCGGCGAGCTCCTGTGAGTGACATTGGCCGCTATGGCGCACAACGCACTCACGGGTGCAGTTCTCGGTGAGTGGCGACGCGAGCCACGACTCGCATTGTCCCTCACCCGGCCCCACGGAATGGGGCCAGGCCATCGGAGTGGGCCCCTGGCAAGGCCCTTGGCCCGACGACCCCCGCTACGACCCGGATCTGCTGCGCGACGGTGATCGCCGCAACGTCGTCGACGGCTACCGTTATTGGCGTCGAGACGCGGTGGTCGCCGATATCGACGCGCGCCGCCATCCCTTGCACGTCGGAATCGAGAACTTCGATCATGACCACAACATCGGCACGGTGGTGCGCACGGCAAACGCGTTCGCCGTGGCTGAAGTGCATATCGTCGGACGGCGCAGGTGGAACCGCCGCGGCGCCATGGTCACGGACCGCTACCAGCACCTGCGTCACCACTGCGACATTGCCGAGTTGCTCGAGCACGCGGAAGCGCAGGGGCTCACCGTGGTCGCTGTCGACAACTCTCCCGGCGCGCTGCGGCTGGAGACCGCGTGCCTGCCGCGACGCTGCCTGCTGCTCTTCGGACAGGAGGGGCCGGGGTTGACGGCCGCCGCCCGGGCCGGAGCCGCGCTGACCGTCTCGATCGCGCAGTTCGGCTCGACCCGGTCGATCAACGCCGGGGTGGCCGCCGGGATCGCCATGCATGCCTGGATCCACCAGCACGCCGACCTGGGATCGGCGTGGTGAGCACGTTGGTAATCTATTCTTGAAGCTCATTGACGATATACGTCACAATTTGCGGTGGACAGTCGGTGCGGTCCTTCAGACGCGAGACTCGGCCGCCGACCTGATGTTGATCGTTCTTCGCGAACGCTTCTGCTATGGTGACATTGATCTCCACTGTAGACAAGTGTCGTGTCATCAGGGTTCCGCAGGTCTTGGCCATGTTTTGCGCCGCAGCCGATGAATCGACACCCGCATGATTCGATGGTGCGATATCCGGAAGCCGTTCAATCAGTACTTCGTGGACGTGTCGCGCCAGATCAACCGAAAGTGGTTGTAGGCGGTCTATGCGAATCAGAAAATTCAAGATCGCTTGGACCGGTCCGGTGTCCTCCTTGCTTTCCACGGCCCGATCGAGGCGGACCTCCGCACGAGCAAGAAGGGCGGAAATTATCACTTCCAATGTCTCGTCATCGACATTTTCCGATCGGCAAAAGTCTGATGAAAGAACTCCCAGGCCGCGGGGGACTCCGTCAGGACTCCTTCACTGAGAGCTTCAAGAAAGGAAGGTGCTTTATCGTATACTGTCCCCAGAGTCTCGAGCTCCGTGCGGACATTATCGATCCGGCGCTGTTCACGTGTTTCGCGAAGCGCGGCATCGCTGACTTGAGCGGATTTCCGTGAGTGCCACGCGCCACATGCGGCACTGGTTGCCGAAATTGCCTCGATAAAAGCGGAGACGGAGCCCACGACCGCGATGACGGTCTATGGTCTCCATCGCTCCTCCAAGATCCCCCTGAGCTACCGAACTTTTAACGGATCTGCGGACTGTATGCCAGCGGGGGGTGCGGGGTGAGCGCGACCGGCCGGTCGCTGACCCAGCAGGGTAGACAGCGCCCCGGCGCGCTGGTCCCCAGGTGGTGGTGCACCGTGGGATCATCGGGTAGCTGCCGCACGGCACGCTCAGCGCAGAGCTCGACGAACTCCACCCTCAAGGGGGCTGATGAAGGAACGGTCTGACGCAGGTCCTGGATGAGGGCGTCGAAAATGGTCATCCCGCCGAGTGGGAAACGTAGGGTCGGGATGTGAAGAGGCCGCAGCTGGTCGCGTCGGACGTGGACGGCACGCTGCTGAACCCGGCCGAGCGAATCTCTGACCGTACCCGGGCAGCGGTACACCGGGTGGTCGCCGCCGGGGTGCCCTTCGTGCTGGTGACGGGACGGCCGCCCCGGTGGATCCCGCCGATCATCGAGCTTCTCGGGTACGCGGGGACGGTGATCTGCGCCAATGGCGCGGTGCGCTACGACGCGGCGATCGACCAGATCTGCCACGCGGTGGCCCTCGACCCGGTGCAGTTGCGCGACGCCGCCGCCGCGGTGGACACCGTCCTGCCTGGCGCGAAGTTCGCCGTCGAGCTGGTCCGATGGTGTGCCGGCGATCCCGCTGAGGGCCAGGAGTTCAACCAGTTCCTCGCCGAACCGGGCTACACCCACCCGTGGCCCGGCGCGGATTTCCACCTCGCGCCCCGCCACACGCTGCTCGCCAGGCCCGCGATCAAGATGCTGGTCCGGCAGCCTGGATCGAGCAGCGATGCGATGGCCGTGGCGATTCGCTCGATCGTCGGCGCCGAACTGGCTGTCACCTTCTCCACCGGGCACGGCCTGATCGAGATCTCTGCGCCCGGTGTCACGAAGGCCACCGGGCTGGCCCTGCTGGCCACCGAGCTGGATGTCCCGCCCGCCGACGTGGTGGCCTTCGGCGACATGCCCAACGACCTGTCGATGCTGCAGTGGGCGGGCTGGGGGGTGGCGATGGCCAACGCCCACCCCGCCCTGCTCGCCGCGGCCGACGAGGTCACCGCGCCCAACTTCGAGGACGGGCTCGCCCTGATCCTCGAACGCTGGTTCTAGATGCGGTTCGGCTGCCGAGTGAGATTCGGCAAGGTAGGTCGCTTGGGGTGATTTTCGTGCGACACGGTGTCAGTAGGGGCATCCTTCCCCCCTCCGGCACAGCACCTGGTGCCAGGATCGGAGGTGATGTTGGGAGGGGGACACTGTGGGACGATTGCACCAGTCGGTGCGGGTGGTACTGGCCGACGATGAGAAGTTGGTTCTGGACGGTTTGAACGCCGTCCTGGAGTCCGATCCGAGGATTCAGGTCGTGGGGCGGGCCGCTGACGGCGTCGCGCTGCTGGACATGGTCGGGAAGTTGGCGCCGGACGTGGCGCTGCTGGATGTGCGCATCCCGGGGTTGCACGGACTCAGCACGCTCCGGCGGCTGCGACCCGATCCACCGCCCTACTGTGCCCTGCTGACCACGTTCGATCTCGACGAGTACGTCGATGCGGCGCTGGAGGCGGGAGCGCACGGCTTCCTGCTCAAGGACAGCCCACCCGACGCGCTGGTGCGCGCGGTCCTCGATCTGGCCTCCGGAGGCGCGGTCATCGACCCGCGAATCGCGGTCCGGTTACTGCCCCGGCTGCGCAGCGTGCCGGTGGAGAACCCGATCACCGAGCTGTCCGATCGGGAGCGAGACGTGCTGGGGCTGCTCGCCGAAGGGGCGTCCAACGCCGCGATCGGGCGGTCGCTGTCGATCTCGGAGTCGACGGTGAAGGGCCACGTCACCCGGCTGCTGGTGAAGCTCGGGGTGCGCAACCGGGTGCAGGCGGCACTGGTCGCGCGGGGGCTATGGGACCCGTCCGGCCTGGTGCGCTGAGGCGCCATGGGCCGCGACGGCGTGCTCCACCCGGGTGAGTCATCCGCCGACGACCCGGCACGATGTGCGGGTGCAGGTGGCGGTGATCGGTGGCGGAATCGTCGGGTTGGCGGTGGCGCGCGCGCTGCGGGCCGGGGGTCACGGCGTCACGGTGTGCGAGAAGGAGCCCGACTGGGCGGCGCATCAGACCGGCCGCAACAGTGGGGTGATCCATTCCGGGCTGTACTACCGCCCCGGCGGGCTGAAGGCCCGGCTGTGCGTGGCCGGGGCGGCGTCGATGGCGGCCTATGCCCGGGAGCGTGGTCTGCCGGTCGAGGTCGGCGGCAAGCTGGTGGTGGCGGTGGACTCGCGCGAGCTCCCCGCGCTGGCGGAGTTGGCTCGCCGGGGGGTGGCCAACGGGGTGCCGGTGCGCCGGCTGGATGCCGCCGGGGCGCGGGAGTACGAGCCCGATGTCCGCTGCGTGGCAGCGCTGCGGGTGGAGACGACCGGGATCATCGACTACGCGGTGGTGTCTCGGGCGCTGGCCGCGGAGCTGGCCCGCGACGGTGCCGAGCTTCGGCTGGGGTGCGAGGTGCTCGCGGTGCACCCCGACGGCGCGGGGGTTCGCGTGGTCACCCACGCCGGGGAATTGCGCGCCGATGCGCTGATCAACTGCGCCGGTCTGCACAGTGACCGGATCGCCCAACTGTCCGGTCTGGTTCCCGCGGCGCGGATCATCCCGTTCCGAGGGGAGTACTTCTCGCTGGCTCCGGCCGCCTCGGCGCGGGTGCGCGGGCTGATCTACCCGGTGCCGGATCCGGTGTTGCCGTTCCTCGGGGTGCACCTGACCCGGGGTGTCGACGGGAGCGTGCACGCCGGTCCGAACGCGGTGCTCGCGCTGAGCCGGGAGGGCTACCGCTGGGGCACGGTGCGCGCCCGCGACATCGCCGAGATGCTGGGCTATCCGGGGTTCTGGCATCTGGCCCGGCGTCATGGGCGCACCGGCACCGCCGAGCTGATCCGCTCGGTGTCCCGGCAGGCGTTCGCTGCGGCCCTGTCGCGGCTGGTGCCGGGCATCACCGCAGCGGACCTGGTCCCCGCCCCGGCGGGGGTACGGGCCCAGGCGGTGGGCCGCGACGGCGCCCTGCTCGACGACTTCGTGGTGCAGACCGCGCCTCGCCAGGTGCACGTGCTCAACGCCCCGTCCCCCGCGGCGACCAGCGCCCTGGAGATCGCCCGGCACATCGCGGACCGCCTCGTTGAGGTGGCGCCCGGGTGAGTGCCAACCTCGTTCCGGGGCCCGTTGAGATCATTGTTCGAGCGGTCATCATCCGAGACGGGCGCATCCTGGCCGCTCGTGATCGGGCCGTGAATTGGCACTTCCTGCCGGGAGGGCACGTCGAGAACGGTGAAGTCGTAGAAGCTGCCCTTATCCGCGAGCTTCGCGAAGAACTGGGCGTCACCGCCACGATCATCGGCTTCGTCGGTGTCGTCGAATACGGCTACACCGCACGCGGAACCGATCGCCAGGAACTCAACCTCGTCTTCGAAGCGGAAAACGACGCCATCGCACCGGTGAGCCGGGAAGACCATCTCGAATTCAGCTGGCTGGAGCTGGACGCCCTACCCGGCATCGATCTGCGTCCCGAATCGCTCCGAGACGCCGTATTGGCATGGATAGCGAACCGCACGCCCTTCTGGCGGCCCTGGCACAACGCGCGCTGAATGTGGGCTACCTCCCTGCGGATGGCGGGTTACTCATCCTTGCCGGCTGGGGTGACAACGTTCTGGCCAGGTGGTGAGTACCACGGGGGACCGTCAGCCAGGTCCCATGA
>JBOHHD010000025.1:0-2359 GCA_050700515.1 Pseudonocardiaceae bacterium | reverse complement strand
GGGTTCGAGTCCCCGCGTCGGCTCCACCTCTCAACTGGTAAAACTCTATTCAATGTGGATCTTGAATGGCGCGCGTGGGATCAAACGTGGTGCGAGTAGCGGTGTGGTGACCTCATGCCAGCAGCGTCGGCACGCCGTTAGGGTCGGCAGGGCGGCAGCATTGAGGAGCTGCCCAGCGGTACGGTGCGGGTGGCCGTCTACGCGGGCCGCGACCCGCTGACCGGGCGTCGGCACTACTTGCGTGAGGTCATCCTGGTGGGGTCGAGCGCTCGCAGCGAGGCGTAGAAGATCCTGCGCCGGCTGGCCGCCCAGTTCGACGAGCGACGCAACCCGCGCACTAACGCAAGGTTGGTGCCCTGGACGCCGACACCCTAGGACTCGTTCTACGCCGAGCTGCGCCGGTGCCGGGATCACTGCGCGGGCCGGCCCTACGTGCAGCACCGGGTTGAGGGTGCACCAGTGCGATCACCGTTGTGGGCTGCACAGGTGCCGGCCGCTGGGCGCGACGACCATTCGGCACATGCATTTCATCCTCTCCGTTGCCTACAAGCGGGCGGTACGGTGGAAGTGGGTCACCGTGAGCCCGATTGGTCAGGCTGAGCCGCCAGCTGCACCGGTGCCGAATCCGCACCCACCGAGCGCGCCGGAGGCCGCCCGGATCCTCACCGAGGCGTGGAAAGATCGGGACTGGGGCACGTTGATCTGGGTCGCCATTACCACCAGAGCGCGCCCTTGAGCGGTTCAGTCGAAGCGCTCGGCGAGGAATTGGTCAACCTCGTCAGTCGGGACCTGACGCGTAGAGTTGTTTCGTCGGACGAATAGCACAGCGTCCTGCTTCTTGAAGCGAGTCCAGATTGGCTTGGAGGAGGCAGGCACGTCAAGGCGGCAGATTTCGATGCCGTTGATGACGTCGATACGGATCTGTACGCGGTGGGCTCCGGTGTGGCCGAGGATTTTCTCGAGCATGGTGTCGAGCCAGTTGACGAAGCCGTCGGCGTTCTGTGGCTTGACATGGGCGTAGTCCGAGTCGAGTCCGACCGGCTGACCGCGGTCGTTCACACCGATGAGCAAGGTTCCGCCGTGACCGTTGAGAAAGCCGGCGACGGTCTTCGCGATGATCTCCTCGGCAAGGGTCTTGTGGATTTTCGGGTCATCACTGGTCAGGCTCCAGCGAGCGGACTGTTTGAACTCGACGTGTCTGGTTTCTTCGGTAAGTAGCTGGTCGGTCGGCATCGTCCACGTCTCGTGGAGGCCGAACACCTCCTCCATCAGCTTCGTGAACATGGCGGGGTCGTTTCTGATCTCCACGAGCAGGTCGTCGTCGACCTCGGCCATGGTCGATGGCATCGTCGCCACCGGCACCGCTGCCGAACCCGCTTCGACGGCGCTGCTGTAGACGGATTCGCCGTTGTCGAAGTAGCTGGCGTAAATGTGTTCGTAGACGCGGGTGACCTTGTCGTCGAACAGGTCGGGCCCGTACACCTCGGGCAGCTCTTCGTCGAGCAGCTTGCCGACGGCGACCTGCACCGCGGCCTTGGTGTGCTGGCGCTTGCGCCAGTCGAGCACGAGCTTCTCAGTGACGTGCTCGAGCAGGTGCTTGGCCGCCGCCTTCACCTTGGTCTGATCAAGCATCGTCAACTCGGGCTCGGGCTTGGTGAGCAGGTCGTAGATGGCGAGCTCGGCTTCGGTGAGGTCCTCCCGGACGGTGCGCTGCTCCTCCTCGGTGAGCTCGTCATTGATCGCCTTGAGGCGGCGGAGGAACTCCTCGAGGTTGTGGGTGCCGGCGTTGTACTCGTCGATGAGCCGGCGGAACCGCTCAGCCAGGTCGATGCGGGTCGGGTTCTTCCGCACGGCGGCGTCGAGGCGCTTGTCGAGGTTCTGCTCGATCTGCTTGGCCGCGGTGCGCTTGGTGCCGGCGAACCGCAGCGCGAGCTGGTCGAAGTCGAGCTCGTTGAGGTCGACGAGCGGTCCGGCATCCCCGCCGGCACGGATGACGTACTCCTCGGCGCCGACGGATCGGTCGAGCAGCTGGCTGACTGAGTCCATGACACCGCTGATGTCGGGTACTTCCGATGCCGACTCGAGCTTGGCGGCCAGCGAACGGATGACAGCCACCCGGTGCGTCACGGCCTGGGCCGCCGGGTCGGGCAGCAGGGCCTTGAAGACGGTCCGCACCCGGCGGGCGAGGCTCACGTACTGCCGGCGCGTGGTGTCGTCGACCAGCAGGGCCTCGACCGCGGACTTCTGCAGGGCGATGAACTCGAAGCCCTTCGCCGTCTCGAGATCGGCGAGGTCGACGTCGTTGGCTTCCAGGAACTCGACGATCTCCTCGAGGGCTGCGGCGAGGTCGACGGACAGC
>JBOHHD010000024.1:0-3533 GCA_050700515.1 Pseudonocardiaceae bacterium | reverse complement strand
GGACCGGCTGGAGGCCCGGGATCTGCGGGTCCAGGGGCAGGTGCGCTTGACCGGGCTGTCTCGTGTGGAGCGCCACGCCGTGTCCGCGCTGCTCGGTCGTCCGGTGACCGCGTCCGTGGTCGCGGTGGACCTTGACGCAGCTGACGGTGGCGGTGCGGGTGTTGTCGGAGTTGCTGGCTCCGGAGGCGGTCACCGGCCGCGCGCGCAAGGAACTGGCGGCCACCGCAGCGGGTGGGGCGCACGAACTCGACGACGGCAGCCCGATCGCGCAGGTGGTGCTGCGGGCGCTGGCCGTCGACGCCGGGGAGCCTCTGCCGACTTCGGCGGCGGCCAAATGCCGGCTGTGGGAGCGATTCGGGGTGCTTGCCGACACGGTCTCCACGACGTGTCTCACGCTGGGACTGCGATCAGCCGGCGGCACTGCGACGGCGCAGCGTCTGATCCTCGCCGCTGAGGCCGGTGATCCCGTCCACCTCACCCCATGGGACCTGCGCCGTACCGCCCTGCGGCCCGAGCCCGCAGCCTCGGTGCTGGTGTGTGAGAACCCCCGAGTGCTGGAGGCTGTCGCGCAGACGCACGGTGGGCGGGTCCCGGTGGTGTGTACCGCCGGGCAGCCGGCCCTGGTGGTGCTCGACGTCCTCCGGCAGCTGGCCCACAGCGGGGCGGTACTGCGCTACCACGGTGACTTCGACTGGCCCGGCATTGCCATCACCAATCGCCTCATCGCCGCCCTCGGCGTCCGGCCCTGGCTGATGAGCACCACGGACTACCTCACCGCTCTCACCCATACCGGGCCGGCACGGCTCTCGCTCACCGGCAACCCGGTCGATCCCGGCTGGGACGAGGAGCTCGGCGCCACCATGAGCCACTACGGGGTGGCTGTCCACGAGGAAGCCGTACTCGGTGATCTGCTGGCCGCGCTCAACGCTTGTCGGTAGCCCCGACGCCAGTGGTCAGCTCGGCGAACCACCCCGCTACACCCGCGCTGGGGCGCAGCGGTGGGGTGTCGATCCCGGCTCCTTCCCGCATTCCGGCCAGCAGTTCGAGCAGTGCGTCTCCGGCAGAGCTGGTGGGCTGCCAACCCAGCTCCGCACGAGCCCGTGCGGTGTCCATGAGCGGTACCGCGAAGAGTAGGTCCACCATGCCCGGCTCGGTGGGCACCAGCCGAGCGTGCCAGGCGACAGCGGCGAACCAGCGCAGCGCCCTGGGCGGCACGGGGACGGTTCGGGCCCCGAGCAGATCGGCGAGCTCCTCTGCGCCCAGGGCAGGCTCAGCAGCGATGTTGAACGCGCCGCGCGCGCCGCTGTGCAGAGTGGCCAGCGCAAACGCCCGCCCGACGTCATGGCTGTGCACGGCCTGGAACAGCAGCTGCGGTAGCCGCGGCAATACCGGGATGAACGGACGGCGCAGCAGCGGGGTGGGCAGGAACGGACCGGCGAACAGCCGTCGGATCCCGCTCGCCGCCGCACGATCGAACACGAAGCCGGGCCGCAACCGGACCACTCGAATCGTGGCGTGGCGGGTCTCGAAGATATCCAGGATCCGCTCGACGTAGGCCTTCTCGCGTGAATAAATACTGGTCGGGACCCCATCGGTGGGCCATGACTCGGCTACTGGCCGGTCCTTCGGCCCCGCCGAGTAAGCCCCGACCGAAGAGGAATAGAGAACCGCGCCGACGCCTGCCGCCGCAGCCGCCTGGAACACCCGTGACGATCCGATGACATTGGCCGACCAGGTGGCCCGCGGGTCTCGGGACGGCTGGATGAGCCAGGCCAGGTGGATGACGACATCGGCCCCGGCCAGTGCCTCACTCAGGTCATCGCGCGCCACATCAGCGCTCACCCAGCGCACCTTCGCCGGCGTCGACGAGGGACGGCGGCGGGAAATCCCGACGATCTCCTCGATGGCGGGCTCTTCGCGTAGTGCTGCCAGCACTGAGGTACCCAGGTTCCCGGTAGCGCCGGTTACAGCGACCCGCATGCCACTCAACTCCTCCGCACCACAGGATCGACGGCGGGAACAAACGTTGTATTGGGGCTACCCACGTCCGCGCTCACCAAACAAGGATCTTCTGAGTCAGAGCAGCACATCAACGCTCAAGGGGCAGGTATTTTAGCATATCTGCCTCTGGTCGGGTACGCCTGTTAGGATGGGAGTATGAGCCCAGAACAGGGTAATACTCAGTCCACTGACCGTCCTTCGAATACAGCCCATAAGGCGTGGCCGGCGATGCGCGGCGGCTGGAGCGGTTGGGCTCCGTGGAGCCGAGACGTACAGGCTTACATCGACCTCAAGGAGTGCTCTGACGCGCGGTGCCTGAACGTCGAGGTCAACGTCGGTTACCAGGGCATTGACGATGACTCGGTTCTCTCCCAGTCCGCCGGGGTGGGCGATGATCTCCGTACCGCCTGGAAGACGAAGCTTGAGGGCGAGGGAAAATTCAGTTCCGGCACGAGCCTGCGGGATACCATTTTCGGCTCAGGCAACGACGTGCTTTCTTCCGGCCGTGACTCGAGCGTATGACTGCTCAGCAGTGATCAATTTGGTCTGATAATCCAGGGACCTGGGTGAGCCCGGCGCGGCGCCGTTGTAGGACTTGACGAGCTGTTCGTAGTCGCCTGCTTGCACCGCCGCCGCGAGTCCGGGGGTGCGCGTGATGAACTCGAAGATCGACCCAACCTGGGCGCGCTCACTTCGGGCGAAGGTCTCGAACATCGCCACGGCTGAGGGATAACCCATCGTGGTGTGGTTGAAGCCCATGATCTGGCCTGCTCCGGAGGACATCGACTGGTAGGCGATCTCCTGGCCGGCCAGGGATTCGGCGATGTTCACGGCAGCCCATTCGCCTTGTTGGCGTTGTTCATGGTAGGAGATCCACGGGGACCGGGGATCGGTGCGGAACCGGTGCTGCTCATGATGGTGGCCAGTCCGACGGTCGAAATCGAAGTGTTGGTTGAAGGTCGGCAGGTTGATGTCTCCCCAGATCCGAAGAAGGATATGGGCCTCGAAACGGATGAGTGGTTTGTCGGTGATGTCACTGAAGGTTGCCCCATCCGACTCGACCTTCATGATCCCTGCGGCGCGCGCTGAGGGAATCTCCAATGCCTGGGCCCGGTGCGCGAGGTACTGGCCCTTGGTGTTGTAGATCTCGGCCATCAGGCGGTCGAGGGCAGGCAGATCAGCCAAATCGATCTTGTCACTGGCGACCATGGGCGGTGGTTCCACCAGATCGGCCAGTACCTCGCGCAGGCGCTGCCGGTGGGTCGGCGTCGCTTCGGCGAGGTGGGAGAGCACGAGTTCGAGCGTCGCCGGGTCCAGGGCGCCCAAGACATGGATGAGCATGCGGCGCGGTGCGCTGGACAACCTGGCCCCCTCATAGCCCCCGGAGGTCCTTAAGACGCAGACCTCCAATCCCTGATGGGTCAACCATATCCGCTGTTCGTATGCCACGTGATAGGTTGCGCCGTGTGCGAACCCGTATGACGATCAGTCTGGAGCCTGAAACCGCAGCTCAGATACGGCGTGAGGCAGAG
>JBOHHD010000023.1:0-2562 GCA_050700515.1 Pseudonocardiaceae bacterium | reverse complement strand
ACCCCGGCGTGGCAAGGTGGGCGCCATGCCGGCGGAGTCACTGCTTGCGATGCCCACCGATTGGCAGCGTGGGCTGGGGATCGTGGCCCATCCCGACGACCTCGAGTACGGCGCGGCCGGCGCGATCGCGGTGTGGACGTCGGAGGGTCGAGAGGTCGCGTATCTGTTGGTGAGCCGCGGTGAGGCGGGGATCGACGGGATCGCTCCGGATCTCGCCGGACCGCTGCGGGAGGCACGAGCAGCGGGCAGGGGCCACCGAGGTCGGGGTGCTCACCGTCGAATTCCTCGACCACCAGGACGGGCTGATCGAGTACGGTCTGCCGCTGCGCCGCGACCTCACGCGGGCGATCCGCAGGCATCGCCCGGAGCTGATCGTCACGCTCAACCACCATGACAGCTGGGGCCCCGGTAGCTGGAACACCCCCGACCATCGCGCGGTGGGCCGGGCTACCCTCGATGCGGCCGCCGACGCCGGCAACCGGTGGATCTTCCCCGAGCCGGCGGGTCTGGAGCCGTGGGGCGGGGTGCGGTGGGTGGCAGTGGCGGGCTCGCCGCACCCGACCCATGCGGTGGACGTCTCGGCGCAGCTGGACCGGGCGGTCGCCTCGTTGGCCGCGCACCGGGCCTACCTCGCGGCCTTGAGCGACGATCCACCCGAACAGCAGGCCAGGACATTCCTCGGACAGGCGGCTGACCAGGTGGCGGAACGCTTCGGTGGCCGTCCGGCGGTGAGCTTCGAGCTGATCTTCCGCTGAGCTTCACCGGCGACGGTGAATGCCGGAATGATCCTGCCGTACATGTCCTTCGCGCCGGGCGCACCACTCGACTGGGTATTAGGTTAGGCTTACCAACTACTATGGGTGGTCATCGTCGGCTGTCGATCACCGGCCTTCCGGACAAAGAGTGGAACATGTCGAGGAGTACCTTTTCCACCTGGCGCCCAGGACATACGGCGGCGATGGTGACCATCTGCATCGCAGTACTGGTGCTGTCGGGCTGCGGGTCGCCCACTGACGACGAGGCGGCGTCCGGCGGGGCACCGTCCGGGGCCGAGGACATCCGTGTGGTCGACCTGCTCGATACGACGTTCGATCTCGGTGCGCTCGGAATCGCACCGGTGGCCGTCCCCTTTCTTGACCGGCGGTTCGCCGAGCGCGTGCTCGCCGAACTGGAGCTGCCCGCGGACATCGAGCAGCAGATTCTCGCCGCCGAGCTGGTGAACAGCGGCGATGGAATCAGTACCGAACGGGTGGCCGCGATCGAGCGCGTCTCGGGGGCGTCGCCGACTACTACGCGCTGACGGAGGTTTCGCTGGAGAATCTCCCCCAGCACGACGCGGACGCCATCATCGCGCTGGCCCGTGGCGATGCCGATCCCACCGCGGTGGTCAACGACAACCCGCTGTGGCGGTCCATGTCGGCGGTGCGGGCCGGTCGGGTCGTGGAGGCGCCCTGGCTGGTGTGGGCGCTGAACTCCGCCACCGGGGTGCAGCAGATCACCTCCGACCTCACCGAGGTCACCGAGCTGCTGGGGGCGCAGTAGCCACCCGCTCCGCGTTGAGCGGCAACTGGAACGCCCGCAGCATGGATCTCCCGCCGAGCGGTCCGATGTTATGGACGCAGACCGTCCAGCAGTCGGGCTGGAATGATCGTGATCGGGAAGGGCTGCTCAGTGGCGAACTTCTCATCCCCGCAGACGCTGGTTACCTCCGCGTAGCGACCCGCCGGGTCGAGCTCGAAAACGGTGAGTCTGCCGGGCTCGTCCGGATCGACAACCCAGTACGACGCGGTGCCCATCCGCTCGTACGCGGCCTTCTTGTTGTTCAGGTCGTTGAGCGCGGTGCTCGCGGACAGCACCTCGACCGCGAGCACCGGCGCCACCGGCAGGTTCTTCGGCGTGAGATCGACGTAACGGGCCACGAGGATGTCTGGCTGGAGCTCGTTGCGGACCGAGGTCCGGACACCGAACGGTGCGGCCAGCACGCGGAACTCAGCGGGGCAGGCGTTCCTGAGCTGCACGAAGAGAGCACCTCTGCTCTCCTGGTGGTACCAGCCGGGTGCCGGGGTCACGATGAGCACCCCATCGATCAGTTCGTAGCGGTGGCCGTCATCGGGCATCGCCTCCAGGTCGTGCACCGTGAACGGGCGACCTGCGGTGACGCCTGCGAAGCTCGGGGCGGTGCTCATAGCTGTCGTGGTCCCCCTTCCTGCTCGTCGGGCCAACCTTGCCAAGAAACTCGGCCCACCCAACCACGGTTGTTCCTTTCTCTGTCGGGGACGTTTGTTTGAGCACTCACTGCTGCGCCCGCTGAGTGGCAGCGCGCGCTGTGGTGGTTCGGGTGCTCCATGGTGGTGGTGGTGGTGTGGTGGTGGGGGCCGACCTGGTCATCCGTCGGTAGGCAGGTGATCTGCCGCAAAGTCATGCAGCCGGTGACCTCGCCGAGCTGCGGCTGGTGCGGGACCCTGCGACAAGGTGGCCCAGAATCACCAGCAGAGCTTCTCTTATTCTTGAAGGATACCCGTAGTCCCGGTGTAGTTGCCGTTCGACATGCCGGAGCTGGTC
>JBOHHD010000022.1:0-1733 GCA_050700515.1 Pseudonocardiaceae bacterium | reverse complement strand
GTAATCACCCGGTCACCCTGGCCATCGACGCGGTCGACGCCGACGAGAACCTCCGGTTCCGTCCCGAGCACACCGACCTCACCCTCCAGGCCGGGACGACGGCGTTCGTCGGTGTGCTGGTCCGCCCCGACCGGAGTTTCCTGCGCGGTCCCGAGCGAACCTATCCGTTCCAGATCCGCGCCACCGGGGCAGGAGTCGCCCCGACCGTGGCCGAAGGCGCCATGGTTCAGCAAGCGTTGCTGCCCAAGTGGCTACCCCTTGCGATCGCCGCGCTGCTCGCCCTGCTGATCGGGCTGGTGGCGCTGTGGTTGGCCTACCTCCGGCCCAATATCCAGTCGACGGCGCGCGAGGCGGCCGCCGAGCAGGTGCAGGAGGTGGCCGCGACGGCGGAAGCAGCGAGAGCGTCGGCGGAGGAGGCGGTGCAGATGGTCACCGGTGGGTCCGGTGCCCCGTCCGGTGGGACACCCGGGGGAGCACCGGGGGAGACGCCGGGACCGGCCACCCCGACCACCCCGGCTCCGCCCGGTACCCCGGGCGGGCCGGTGACCCGAGAGCCGATCGACTTCCGTATCGCTGCCGACGCGCAGCGAACGGAGGACCCCGACGAGTTCACGGCCTTCGAGAGTCCCGAGGGCACCCTGCCGGCCGACGGAGCAGTGGTGGTCTCCGATCTCGTGCTGCAGAACCCGTTCGGCGACAGTGGGATCATTCGCCTCCTGCGGGTGGTGGAAGGGGAGGAGACCGTTCTCCTCGAGGTCGGTCTCAACAACTTCCGCGACCTCGACTACCACTTCGTCCAACCGTTGCGATTCGAGCCCGGTGAGCAGATCGTGCTCGCGGTCAACTGCCGAAACCCCCCCGACCGCGACCGGTGCACCCCCTCGGCGTCCTTCTCCGGAGTCACCGAAGGGGGATGAGATATGGGACGGGGTGATGAGATATGGACGCCCAGGTGGTACTCCCCGGCAGCTGTATCAGACTTGAACCGGGCGGTCATGCCACCTGCTGGATGTTGGTGCGCAACCTCGGTCTCACCGCCGGCCGGTTCACCTTCGAGGTGGTCGGCGCGGCGGCCAGCTGGACGACGCTGAACCCGCCGGTGCTCGCCTTGGGTCCGGAGGCGGCCGGTCATGTAGCCGTGCACTTCCGCCCGCCCCGTGCGGCGCATGTGCGGGCCGGCGCCATCCCGTTCGGCGTGCTCACCACATCGAACCGGAAGCCTGCCGGCCCGGTGGTCGAGCAACTGCTGGAGGTGGGTCGTTTCGCCAACACCGTCGTCGAGTTGATCCCGCGCAGCGTTCGCCGGGCGTCGGCCACCTTCGTGCTGACGGTGGCCAACTGGGGCAACGACACGGTGCGGGTGAGCCTGCGGGGGCGTGATCCCTCCGGCGGATTGTGGGTGGAATGCGCGCCCACCAGGCTCACCGTGTTCCCCGGGACCCTCGCGCAGAGCAGAATACGGGTGCGACCCATGCGCCGATGCCTGCGCGGATCCCCGCTCGCCCATCCGTTCCAGGTCATCGTCGACCCCGGTTCGGACGTACCGCTGATCGCGACCGGTGAGTTGGTCGCACACCCCATCCTGCCCAGGTGACCTGCCTGCTGTTCAGATGAGTCCTTCGCGGACGGCGTAGGCCACCGCCTGCGCCCGATTCCGCAACTGCAACCGCGTGATCACATTATGAATAATGTTCTTCACCGTCCGCTCCGAATACGCCAACTCCCGCGCGATA
>JBOHHD010000021.1:0-5682 GCA_050700515.1 Pseudonocardiaceae bacterium | reverse complement strand
GCCGCCGGACGCGATGCCACCATCCACGCCGTCAGCACCGACCGCGTCGTGCGCCGCCTGCTCGACGGACGCGCGACCGACCACGAGGCCGAGGTGATGACCTACGTCCGCACCGCGGGCTACCCCGTGCCCCGGGTGCACCGGGTAGGCCGCGGCGAACTCGAGCTCGACCGGATCGATGGCCCGACCATGCTCGCCGACCTGCTGAACCATCCCTGGCGGCTGGTCCGGCACGCCTGCCTGCTGGCGGCATTGCATCACCGCCTGCACCACATCCCCGCGCCACCGGGGCTGCGGGACGGTCCGGTCCCTGGATCGGCTGTTGTGCACTTGGACCTGCACCCCGGCAACGTCATCCTCGGTCCGCGCGGTCCGGTGGTGATCGACTGGCCGCACGCCGCGGGCGGGTCCCCAGCCTCGGACGTCGCGCTGACGTGGACCAGTCTCGGCTGCTTCGATCACGACGCGACGGGGTTGATGGGGGCTCTGGCGACCCGCTTCCGCGTGGTGTTCCTCGACTGCTTCCTCGCCGCCGCGGGACGGAACGAGGCCCGCCTGCTGCTGCCCGCGATGGTCGCCTACCGGCTGGATCACCCGCAACGCAGCCGCAGCGTCCGCACCGCCGAACGGGCGTCGCTGCAGCGGCTCGTGAAGGCGAGCCGGCGGTGAGTCCCCCGCAGGCGGTTCTGTTCGACTTCTCCACGACGCTGTTCCACCTCGACACCGGCGAACGGCTGCTGGGTCCGGTCCTGACGCAGCTGGACTGCCCGCTGAGCCGCGACGAGGAGGCGGCATTGCGCACGTCGCTCGGCGCGATGGTCGCGGGGGGTGGCTGGCGCCAGGCGCTGCACCCGCACCTGTGGCCGGCCGGGGTGGCCGACGCCTGGTCCCGCCGACACGTCGACCCCGCGGTCCACCGAACCGCGTACACCTGGCTGCTGCGCACCGCGGAGCTGCCACGCCGCGAACTACCCACGCTGCTCTACCGACGGCTGATCGATCCGGACGCCTGGCGCCCCTATCCGGACACCGCGGCCGCCCTGCACGCCGCCCGCGCGGCGGGTCTGCGTGTCGGAGTGGTGAGCAACATCGCCTGGGACATTCGGCCGGTATTCGCCGCGCACGGGCTCGCAGGCCACGTGGACGCGACGGTGCTGTCTTTCGAGGTAGGTGCCGCCAAACCCGATCCGCGGATCTTCCGCACCGCCTGCGATCGGCTCGGGGTGCCTCCCGAGCACACCGTCATGATCGGTGACGACCCACGGGAGGACGGCGGCATCTGCTCCGCCGCGGGGCGCTACAGCGAGGTGCCGCGCCGGACACCGGAGCAACGGTGCGACGGGCTGCTCACCGCGCTGGCCGCCGCCGGTGTACGTGGTGAGCCGTGAGCTAGTCACCACACGTGCTGCCCAAGATGGATAACGCTGCGTCAGTTGATCTTCAGTTGCCGTGCATCCCCTGCGTGCCGCCGATGACCACGTTCTGCCCCTCGACGCTGATCGACGATCGCCCGGCACGGGCGAGCCGCAGGATCGCGCGGGAACCATGGATGCCCGCTCATGGCTCGAGCAACGTTGCGTGGTCACAGTGCTTGACGTACCGGTCGGGGAAGGTGCATCCTCAACATATTCAACGAGCGATGAAAAGAGATGATCGAGATGATCGGGCGCACGGGCTGTGTGGTCATCGGTGGTGGTCCGGCCGGCATGGTGGCGGGGCTGCTGCTGGCCAGGGCCGGGGTCGAGGTGACGGTGCTGGAAAAGCACCCCGACTTCCTGCGGGACTTTCGTGGTGACACGGTGCACCCCTCGACGCTGACCCTGCTCGACGAACTGGGGTTGGGGGAGAAGTTCGACGCCGTGCCGCACAGTGAGCTCACCGTGGCCGGGTTCCCCACCGACGACGGGGCCATGATGAAGCTGGCCGATATGACCCGGCTGAAGGTGGCCCACCCCTACATCGCGATGGTGCCGCAGTGGGACTTCCTCAACCTGCTCGCCGAGGCCGCCGCCCAAGAAAAAACGTTCACGCTGCGGATGAACACCGAAATGACCGGCCTGATCCGCGAAGGCGGCCGGGTTGTCGGGATCCGCTACCAGACGGCCGAGGGCACCGAGGGCGAACTCCGCGCGGACCTGGTCATCGCCGCCGATGGTCGCTGGTCGCTGGCCCGGCGCGAGGCGGGCCTGCAGCCCAAGGAATACGACTGCCCGTTCGACGTCTGGTGGTTCCGCCTGTCCCGCCACGACGAAGAAGGGCAAGGCACGCTCACCCCGCGGATGCGCAACCGCCGCGTTGCCGTGCCGCTGCCGCGTCCCGGTTACTTCCAGATCGCCTACCTCGCTCCCAAGGGCGCCGACCTGCGCACCGAAGGCATCGAGGCCTTCCGCGCCAACGTCACGGAGGTCTGTCCCGAGTTCGCCGACCGGGTGCACGAGCTGAAGACGATGGAGGACGTCAAGTTCCTCGACGTGCGATTGAACCTGCTGCGCACCTGGCACATCGACGGCCTGCTCTGCATTGGCGACGCCGCGCACGCCATGTCACCGGTCGGCGGGGTGGGCATCAACCTGGCCGTGCAAGACGCCGTCGCCGCCGCCACGCTGCTGGCCCAGCCACTTCGCCGGGGCCGACCGACCCCGGCCGACCTGGCGACAATCCGATCACGCCGCCTGCTGCCCACGACGCTGGTGCAAGGCCTGCAACGGATACTGCATCGGGCCGTGATGCGCCCGGTGATGGCCGGCAAGCGCCACGGCCCACCCCCGGTGATGATCAAGCTGTTCGCGCGGTTCCCGCGACTGTCCTACTTCCCCGCCCGGCTGCTCGGCCTCGGGTTTCGTCCCGAACACGCCCCGGCCTTCGCGCGCCGCCCGATGGAGCACGTCGAATCCTGAAGACCACCGGCAGGTGCGGCTTGAACCCGATCGCCGCCCGTTGACGACCCGCCACGAAATGCGGTTTCGGTGACTCATCCGCGTTGGGCGTATTCCGGCAGGCGGCGGGCGACCTGGTCCGGGGAGGGCATGCGGGCGATCTCCTCGGCGATTGCGCGGGCCGCGTCGCGGTGGCCGGTGTGCCCGCGGTGCGGCAACAGCTGCTGGACATGTTCGGCGATGGCCTCCCCGCTCAGTTCATGGGGGAGAAGGCACACTCCGGCGCCCGCGGCGCTGAGAGCATCGGCGTTGGCGAACTGGTGGGCCCCCTGGGGTAGGACCAACTGCGGGGCACCGACGGTGAGCGCGCCGAGGGTGGTGCCACTGCCGCCATGGTGCACGACCACATCAACGTGCGGCAACAGCTCCGCCTGCGACACCCAGGTCTGCACGGTGACGTTGTCGGGCAGGTCGCCAAGCTGCTCTGGGCGTACCCGGCCGGCGGCAACCACCACGCGCGCGTCCAGCCTCGCCAACCCCTCGATGGCCGCAGTGACCAACTCCGGGGTTCCGAACGCGGTACCGAACGTCAGGTAGATCAGCGGCCTCGAACTGGGCAGGCTGCCCCATGCGGGCAGCGCGGCCGGTGCGGAATACGGGACGGGACGCAGCCCGATTCGATCTTCGGTGGCGAGGAAGCCTTTGTCCTGCAAGGAAGGCGGGCAGATGTCGATGTGCGGCCGTCCGGGAGCCTCGGCGTTCCTTGTGGGCAGCTCGAGACCGATTCCTTCGGGAAACAGGCGGCCGAAACCATGCCAGATGCTCGGAATCCCGGCACGATGCGCGGCGATGGCCGCCCCCGGCAGCCCCCATTCATGCACGACCAGGTCGGGCTGTAACCGCGCCAGTTCCGGTTCGAGATCTTCGGCATACACCTCGTAGAACGAATCCGCGGGCCGAAAAGGCCGCAGCCGATTCGCGGCCAGCGGTGCGTGCACCTCCTCGCCGGCGGCGAAATGCACCTCGTGCCCGGCATCTCGCGCGGCGATCGCGAGCGGGATCAGCGGGTAGGTGTGACCAACCGACGCAAGGCTGGCAAACAGCACGCGCATGCCGACGAACCTACCTCCGACAGCCCCACGCACAGCGACGCGTTCGATCACCGAAGTTCTGGCTGGCTTTTACGAGCCGGATGAGCGGGATCGCCGCGTTTCGGGGGGACCCTGATGCCGGCCGGGCTGACAACCTCGATGGGCACCGTCGGCGACGCTCTCGACAACGCCTTGGCCGACGCCCACCCCCCAGCCCAGACCGACTACTACGCTACGACCGACACTCGCGGAACGTTGCAGCCGCATTGCCCTCGCGGCGGTCCGGCCCGAGCATCCGCGCAACCGCGTCTCGTACTTGGTGTACCGGGCCGAGGTGCTGGTCGGGCAACCGAGTATCGAGGAAGCCGTCTCCGCGGCCACGCAGGCTGCGGAGGGTGCAAGCGATGTCAGCCCTGCCCGGATCGATACGCGCATAGATCGAGTGCGCGCGGAACTGGCCCGATATTCGGACCAGCCGAGGGTCGCCGAGTTCCTGGACTGGTCCGGCCAGGTCATGGCGACGAAGGCGAACACGTCCGCCTTGTGATTCACGACGAGCAGGTTGGGGGTTCTGCTCCCGGCAACCGTTCACGATCGACCAGTAATTATCCCACGCTGACGCACTGACCACTTGAGGCCGCCCAGTACCACCCCGAGCTCGCCGCCAGGTTCATCACCAAGAACGGAGTCGATGTCAAACTCCGCACCTCCCGTCTTTCGATCTCGCTAATGTACTCAGGTTCGAGGCGCTATCTGGAAGACCGGGATGAGGGTTCCACCGGAACCAACGTTGATTATTTCATTCTGCGACAGCCGACAGATATGACCGTAGCAGGTGGGGGCGAACAAGAACGGGTCGGTGCTTTCGCGGTAGGGCCGGATTTCCACGGTGCCGTTCACCAAAGCGGGATAGAGGGCGTGAGGGACGGTGACACGTTCTTGGATAACGTAAGAATCGCGTATCGCGCGGGCCAGTGCTCTTTGCCAGCATTCGTCGGTGGTCTGCCAGCCGCACAGGATTCCCCAACCGCTATAGCCGACATTGGGTTTGAGAACGAAATTTTTGCGGTTGGTGTAGGCAAAAGTCAGCAGGTCGATCTCTTCCTCGTGATAGGTAGTAGATCCAGAGCGCAACAACCGGGTCCATGGCAGATGCTCCCGGGCGGCCATGGCTTCCCTCGGCGAGAGCGCTACGCTGGTGTACGGATCGGTAAGCAGTGCAAAGGTAGACTTTTTGAAGCCCAGATGACTGGTGAAAGAGTTGATCATGACACAGGCGCCAGCGGACCATGCTCGTATCAAAGGGTGATCGGTAAGAGTGGGACCATAGCGCGACAGCATATCACTCAGCACTGCGCGTCGATAGACGATAGTAATTGGTTGTCGGCGCCCATGGTTATCGCGGGTGTATAGACCGCCATGTGCGGGCTCGTAGCATAGCTCGTCAGTGGAGGCGATCACCGCAGGTACCCCGTGGCGCACCAGCTCGGCCAGGAGCATCTCGAATTCCCAGCTGTATTTCGACTCTCCACATTCCACAATGCCGACCCGTGGGCCGTCCCCAGGGATGCCACCGGTGATCCAGGCATGAATCAAACTCTCTACTATCTGCTGGCGAGCCGGACTGGCCTGCACGTGATACTTGCCGGTGAATTCCTGCATTGCGGGGGTATGGGCAAAGATGTCAGCGAGCGCTTCCTGAGTGAGAGGGCCTG
>JBOHHD010000020.1:0-2809 GCA_050700515.1 Pseudonocardiaceae bacterium | reverse complement strand
CGGGCTGATCGTCCGAGCCGAACTCGATCATGCCACTTACCAGAAAGGAATTAAGGTGACCGATCGTGAGATGGCGCTGATTCCGCTCGTCAGGCACAAGTTTCATGGTGACTGGAATTACACCATCAAAAAATCGATGGATGAACCCAGCAAAGAAAGTGATTAATTTAAATACAAGATCAATTTGTCAGCGGCAGTGCCATAGGTCATCTTATCCCAGCTCTTACGTAGGACCTTGACTCTCCGACGGCCCCGCTCGTGCGTCCGATGCGCCATGCCTACTCGCCGGCGAGCTCGGCGAGGACGGCGTCGGTGAAGGGGGGCCAGGCGTCCTTGGCCCACTGGGCGAAGGCGCGGTCGGTCAGCGCTACGCAGGCCACGCCCGCCGCCGGGTCCACCCACAGGAATGTCCCGGAGGATCCGAAGTGGCCGAAGGTCTCCGGTGAGCTGCGGGTGCCTGTCCAGTGCGGACGTTTGTGGTCGCGTAGCTCGAAACCCAGGCCCCAGGCGTTGGGACGCTGCATGCCGTAACCGGGTATCACCCCCTCCAGGGCGGGATAGGCCACCGTGATCGCCTCGGCCAGGGTCGGCGGGGCGAGCAGCTTGGGCGCCTGCAGTTCCGCGGCGAACCGGGCCAGGTCGGCGCAGGTGGCCACCCCGCCGGTACCGGCGGGGCCGGCCAGCCGCGAGGCGACCATCCCCAGCGGCTGGAACACCCCTTCGGCCAGGTAGTCGGCGAACCCGATGCCGGTGGCCGCCTGCACCGTGGCGGCCAGCACCGCGAACCCGGTGTTGGAATAGATCCGCTTGACCCCCGGCGGTACCGCCACCCGCTCGGTATCGAACGCCAGCCCGGAGGCGTGCGAGAGGAGGTGGCGCACGGTGGAACCCTTCGGCCCGGCCGGCTGGTCCAGGTCCAGCGCCCCCTCCTGCACCGCCACCAGCGTTGCGTAGGCGGACAGCAGCTTGGTCACCGAGGCGAGCCGAAACGGCCGGTCCTGGGGGCCATGACTGCCCACCACCGCACCGGAGGCGTCCACCACCGCGACGGCCACCGTGTCGACCGGCCATTGATCCGCGCGGCGCACGCTCTGCATGTCAAGCGACGGTACGTGACCAAGCCTGCCACGAGCTCACCGGTAGCGGTCGAGCACGCGTGTCGGCTTCCGGTCCGGAAGGCTTCCGGACCGGAAGGCTTCCCCTGCGCACTCGAATCCACTGCTGCTCGGACCGGGACCGTCCAACCTTTACCCCGAGGCAGTCGAGGCGCTGACCCGGCCGGTGCTCGGGCATCTGGATCCGGAATATCTCGCCCTGGTGGCCGACACCGCGGAGCGATTGCGCACCGTCTTCGGCACTCGTAACCGCCTGACACTGCCGGTCAGCGGCACCGGATCAGCCGGGAGGGAAGCCTGCCTGGCCGGCCTGCTCGAACCGGGTGAGCTGGCCGTGATCGGGGTGAACGGCTACTCGGCAAGCGGTTGTGCGAGGTCGCGCGCCGGGTGGGCGCGAAGGTGCAGGCGGGACACGCCCCGTGGGGACGGCCCCTGGACCCGAAACAATTGCCCGACGCCAGACGCCGCAGGCCAGGCTGGTGGCGGTGGTGCACGCCGAGACGTCGAAGGGCGTGGGCAACCCGATCGCCCGGCTGCGCGAACTGCAGAACACCGATTGTCAAGAAAAGGTCCTAAAAAATTTGTCAATAATAGCGAGTGGGGCGGGTGTCGTCCGATCTCGCCGAAGCGACCCAGCACGGTCCGGTGCAGCCAACGTGACCACCTCCTCGACTGCTGTCAACGCGTAGGACCACTACCGGGTCAGCGCAGGTTGAACTCGGCCGGGTCGGGGCCGATGCGGCGGCCGGTCTCCAGGTCCCCGATGGCGGTGAGGTCCTCAGTGGAGAGCTCGAAACCGAAGACGTCGAAGTTCTCCCGGATCCGAGCGGGTGTCACCGACTTGGGGATCACGATGTTGCCGAGTTGCAGGTGCCAGCGCAGCACCACCTGGGCCGGGGTCACGCCGTGACGCTCGGCGAGGCCGGTGATGGTGGCGTCGGAGAGCAGCTCACCGCCCTGGCCCAGCGGGCTCCACGCCTCGGTGAGGAGACCGTGCTCGGCGTGCAGCGCCCGCAGCGGCGCCTGCGGGAAGTAGGGATGCAGCTCGATCTGGTTGACCGCGGGCACGGCGCCGCTCTCGGCGAAGAGCTGGTGCAGATGCTCGGAGGTGGAGTTGGACACCCCGATCGCGCGCACCCGCCCGTCGGCGGCCAGCTTCTCCAGCGCCCGCCAGGTCTCGACGTAGCGGTCCATGATGGGCACCGGCCAGTGGATGAGGTAGAGGTCCACAGTGTCCAGACCCAACCGCCGGGCGCTGCGGTCGAACGCGCGGAGGGCCTCGTCATAGCCGTGGTCGGAGTTCCACAGCTTGGTGGTCACGAACACCTCGTCGCGGGACAACCCGGACGCCGCGACCGCCCGGCCGATGCCCTCCTCGTTCTGGTAGGCGGCGGCAGTGTCGATGCTGCGGTACCCGATCTCCAGCGCGGTGGACACCACCCGCTCGGTGTCGTCCGGCGGAACCTGAAAAGTACCGAAACCCAGCTGGGGAATTTGCACGCCGTTGGTCAAAGTCATGGTAGGGACATTGCTCATGCCTGGTGTAACGCCGGGCACCCATGAATCAGTGCCAGCATCCGGAGCCAACGCCATGCCACAGCGATCACGGCTCAGCGCCGAGCACGCCGAATCCAACCTGGCTTCCCAGCGGACGCGGGCGCAGGTTCGTTCGGTCAACACCCCCACCCCTGCCC
>JBOHHD010000019.1:0-5346 GCA_050700515.1 Pseudonocardiaceae bacterium | reverse complement strand
GGACCGGCCTGTGCAGGTCCGGCGACGCCTGGGGGAATGGCTGAGAAGCTGGTTGCTGCGCCGGCTCAGTCCGCCAGCGCTGCCGTCGCTGCCTGCAGTCGGTGTTCCTCCAGAGCCGCACGCTGCCCTTCGGCGCGCTTCACCAGACCGTCCAGGTCGGTCCCCGACAGCTCGGCGTGCTGGTCGCTCACCTGGCGGAGGGCGGCCCACATGATCCGCTTGCCCTCAATGCCGAGTGACAACGTCTCGAACTCCAAAAGGTGCTTCAGATCATTGCTTCCGGTCAGGGCGTCACTGAGCTTCAGTCTGCTGAATTTCTCGAAGATCCAGCCTGCTGCTGTCTTCACCGGATCCTTCTCAATCCCCAGGCGTTCCATCACGCCTTCCAGGGTGGTGCGGTCCTGTTCGATGTCGCTGGCCAGCTCGGCCAAGAAAGCCCCGAGAGAGGTACCCGAGTTCTCGGAGCTTATCTTCTGGGCCAACTCGCTCCCAGCGTTAGCGCCTGCGAGATGATCATTGAGATAGGTTGCGAGCAGTTTGTTCGAAGACATGCTGGATGCAGCTCCTTGATGCGTCGATAGTGCCTCATCGGGTAGCTCATCGGACGGAACCTAAAGTACCCTTCCACCGGGGGTGTTTAAACACACTGCGTGGCTGAATCGGTAACGCCTTGCTCACGAGCACACCGCGCCTTGCGCCGCCGACCCGACCAGTTTGGCGTACTTGCCCAGCACGCCATGCCGGTACTGGGGCTCCGGTGGTTGCCAGTTCTCCCGGCGACGAGCCAGCTCCGCCTCATCGATCCGCAGGTCGAGCGTGCGGTGGTCCATGTCCAGCACGATCCGATCACCGTCGCGGACCAGCGCGATCGGCCCGCCGCGGGTCGCTTCGGGGGCGATATGGCCGACACACAGACCGGTGGTGCCGCCGGAGAATCGTCCGTCGGTGAGCAGCATGACGTCCTTGCCCAGTCCCGCGCCCTTGATCGCCCCCGTTACGGCGAGCATCTCGCGCATTCCCGGCCCGCCCTGCGGCCCCTCGTACCGAATGACCATCACATCGCCGGGCCGCAGGTCCGGAATGGCGTCCATGGCGGCCTGCTCGCGATCGAAGACTCGGGCGGTGCCCTCGAATCGGGGCGAATCGAAGCCGGCGCTCTTGACCACCGCCCCCTCCGGGGCCAGCGAACCACGTAGGACGGTGATTCCGCCGGTGGGGTGGATGGGATCGGCAAGGCCGTGCACGATCTTGCCATCCAGGTCGGGCGGGGCCAGCTCGTTGAGGTTCTCGGCGAGGGTGCGCCCCGTGACGGTGAGGCAGTGGCCGTGCAGCAGGCCCGCCTCGAGCAGCGCCTTCATGACGACCGGGACACCCCCCACCCGGTCCACCTCGACCATCACGTACCGGCCGAACGGTTTGACGTCGGCGAGGTGGGGCACCTTGTCGCCGATGCGGTTGAAGTCGTCGAGTTCCAGCGTGACCTGCGCCTCGTGGGCGATGGCCATCAGGTGCAGCACCGCGTTGGTCGAGCCGCCCAGGGCCATCACCACGGCAATGGCGTTCTCGAACGCCTCCCGGGTGAGGATCTGCCGGGCGGTGATCCCGCGGGCCAGCAGTTCCACCACGGCATCCCCGCTGGCCCGGGCGAAGCCGTCGCGGCGCCGGTCGACCGCGGGTGGGCTGGCCGAGCCGGGCAGCGACATGCCCAGCGCCTCGGCGGCGCAGGCCATCGTGTTGGCGGTGTACATGCCGGCGCAGGCGCCCTCACCCGGGCAGATCGCCCGCTCGATCCGGTCCACCTCTTCGCGGCTGATCAGGCCGCGGACACAGGCCCCCACCGCCTCGAAGGCATCGATGATGGTGACATCGCGGTCATCCACCCGGCCGGGCAGGATGGTGCCCCCATAGAGGAACACCGAAGCTAGGTCGAGCCGGGCGGCGGCCATCAACATGCCGGGCAGGCTCTTGTCGCACCCGGCCAGCAGCACCGTCCCGTCCAGCCGCTCGGCCTCCACCACCGTCTCCACCGAGTCGGCGATGATCTCCCGCGACACCAGCGAATAGTGCATTCCGACATGGCCCATGGAGATGCCGTCGGAGACCGAGATCGTGCCGAACTCCATGGGGAACCCGCCGGCCGCGTGCACGCCTTCCTTGCTGGCTTTGGCGAGCCGATCCAGCGACAGGTTGCAGGGAGTGATCTCGTTCCACGACGAGGCGACGCCGATCTGCGGTTTGGCGAAGTCGTCGTCGCGCATTCCTACGGCACGTAACATCCCCCGGGCTGCGGCGCGCTCGACACCGTCGGTGACTTCTCGGCTGCGTGGCTTGAGGTCTGGCTGACTCATGCCGATCTCCTTAGCGGATCGCGGGTGGCTGCGGCGTCCCTGCTGGGTGCCCGGCTGGAGACCCTGTTATGGGCATGGTGGCCTACTGCCCCCGCCCCCGCCCAAAGTGGGTGCAGTCGCGCAGGGGAGCCGGTTAGCTTGCCCGGTAGCGTCCCGGAACCGGTGTAACACGGTCCGCCGCCAGGACGATGAGCCTAGTGAAGCCCCGGCGACGACCCCGACCGTCGCCGGGGCTTCCTTCATGTTCGCCTTGTCGGCCGGTATCCAGAGGACGCCTGGGTTCGATCATGACGCAGGCAAAAGGTCTCCTGGGTTCGATGGTGAGCTGCTTGGTGAGGCGCCGCTCGCCGGACCCGAGGAGAACGTGCGCGCTCTCGGTCGGGCACGAAAAGTCAGCGTCTCCATGCCTGAAGAGCTGACCGCGGCCGTGCAGCAGCGGGTGGGACGAGGTGAGTTCAGTAGGTACGTGACCCAAGCGGTTACCCGCCAGTTGGAGTTGGACCTCTTGGACAGTTGGAGTTGGACCTCTTGGAGGAACTGGCTTCCTTGCTGGAAGCCGAACACGGTCCTGTACCGGAGGGCTTCTTGGCGGAGGCCAGGGCGGCATGGCCGGACAACGAGTAGCAGCAGGGGGCACTCTGGTTCTGGACAGCGAAGCTCTGTCCAAGATCGCGGCAGGGGATCCGTGGGCACGGACGTACTTCGAGTCGGTGTGCCATCGACGCCGTAGTGGTGGTCACGGCCTTGACATCGGTCCGTCCAGTAGTGCTCCTCACGAGCGATCCCGACGATATGAATCTGCTGGTCGAAGAACCCGGCGTGGCCAAGAATCAGCGGGTGGTGGTCATCCACGTCTTCCGGTACTGATCACTTTCTGGTGACAGCGGCCCGGACTGTCGTCGAGGTGCAGTGCGCCCGATTCCGTCCGGCTCGCCGCAGGCCATAGAGAAAATCGAATATGGTTCCGGACTCTCTATCCGCCAGGTGAGTGGAACGAAACGCGCGTTGTCGACGGCGTCTGCTGGCCCAAAGGACAACAGCCCTAGTGTCTCGTCATGAGGCTTGGATGCTCCGTGCCCGCGACCAGCGGTCAACGGGTGGCGGGCACGGAGCGTTCAGCGGACATCATGGGAAAAGTCCAGGCGCTTACGGCCCGGATGCCCACCTCGGCGATCACTCCGCCCGCTCGGCTCGTCATCACGCCGGTGGCGGTGCCTCCACGACGAAGAAGACGGCTCCGTGTGGGTCGGTGATCCCGGCCATCCGTCCGAACGGCGTGTCGAACGGCTCGGCCAGGATGGTGCCGCCGGCCGTTGTGGCGCTGGCCACCGTGGCATCGGCGTCGGACACCAGGAAATAGGCCAGCCAGTGTGGTGGGGTGCCTTCCGGCGCGCCCATCATGCCGCCGATGCCGCCGACCGGCTCGCCGTCCCTGGCCGCGTCGAAGTGGATGGTCGTGTAGTCCGACGGCGCGCCCTCCATGTCGAGGTGCTCGTAGCGGTAGCCGAAGACCGAGGTGTAGAAGGCGCGGCCGGCGTCGGGGTCGGGCAGCCGTGCGTCGGTCCAGATCAGCGACCCCGGCTCGACGTAGACCTCCGCACCGTGTTGCCCGGCGGCCTGCCATACGCCGAAGGCTGCGCCCTGCGGGTCCAGTGCGATGCACATCCGGCCGTTGCCCGGGATGTCGAACGGCTCGACAAGAACCGTCCCGCCGTTCTCACTGATCATTTTTGCGGTGCCGTCGGCGTCCTCGCTGGCCAGATAGATGGTCCATACCCTGGGCTGGTCCTCGCTCTGGCACGGACCGATCGCGGCCGCGGCGCGGCCGTCGACCTGACAGATCTGGTAGTGGCCGAACTCCGCTCCGCTGTCGAAGAACGACCAGCCCAGGACCGCGCCGTAGAACGCCTTGGCGGCGTCGAGGTCGGGCACCGACAGGTCGATCCAACAGGGGGTGCCGGCGGGCCAGGGGTCAGTTCGGGTGGGCATGTGAACCTCCGCTTTTGGGGATCGGACTTTCGAGGATCGGACAGGTGCCCAGAAAAGCAGAGACCCCTGACAACCTGAGCACCCGGCCGACCCGTGGGATGACCGGATGAGTCATCAAGCCGACCGGGCAGCGGTCGATCGTCCGGGTCAGAAACCGGGGAAGACCCGACGCAGGTCGTCGAGGGTGATGGCGTCGCTGGTGAGCCGCAGGGCGGACGGGGTGTGCTGGGGCGCGAGGCGGCCGGCGATCAGACGGAGCCAGGTCTCGGCGGGGGCGTGAAGGACGCCGGCGGATTGTGCGGGAGCGTCCACCAGGGTGACTCCGTCGCGCAGGTCGAGCCCGAAGGAGCGGTCGGGCTCGGTGGTCTGCACGGCCAAGGTCACCTGGCTGCCGTCCAGCGCGTCGGAGTGCCCGATGAAGCCGATGAGCATCCCCAGAGGAGCGAGCAACAGCGGGACCGCTGCGGGGGCCAGGACCGCTGCCGGATCGGACATGACCTGGATGTCCCAGGCGTGGTAGGTGAACTCGCTGAGCCGCAGTGCCGCCGAGGTGGCCACGTCCACTGGCTCGGGCAGGAATCCGAGGTCGATGCGTAGCTGCGCCCGGGTGGTGTCGTCGAGGCCCTCGTACCGCTCGACCAGCGTTTCGTCGGCGCGGAGGAAGTTTTCGGCGTGCTCGCTGGATGTCATCGCGTCCCAGCGGGCCCACACGGTCTGGTTGAAGTCGGCGGCGGGAGCGGCGGTGCCCTTCAGCGCGGTCTCCAGAGCGGCCAGCCCGATTTCGGCGCCGCTGCCCAGGTGGCTGAGTACCTGCGAGATGTCCCATTCGCTGGCCGCGGAGGGCCGGGCAAGGTCATCAGGGTTCATGTTGCTGACGACGGCGGCGAGTTCGTCATGTCCGCTGCGCAGCGCCGCGATCGTCTGATCGGCCTGATCGCTCATCGGTGATCTCCAGATCCCCTTGTCGGCTCGGTGAACCCGAGGTCGATCTGCACGATATCGCCCGGCA
>JBOHHD010000018.1:0-9395 GCA_050700515.1 Pseudonocardiaceae bacterium | reverse complement strand
CGTCGCGAGAGCCCAGCCTGAGGACCGACCCGCAGGACAGGCCAAGGTCCTCAGCCGCGATACCCAACTTGGCCACGATCTTGCGGCGCAGCTCCAACGAAATCGGACGCTGACCGGTCTCAATCTGACTCAGATGCTGCTGAGTGGTACCCAACACACCAGCGACCTCGGTCTGGGTACGCCCCGAAGTTCCCCGCCACGCCAACAACACCGCCCCCGCGTCATCGCCGGCCGGTTCCGTGTCCCGCTGCAACCAACCACTGTCCGCCTCACTCATGATCGCCGAGCGGCCCTCCGGACATTGATCGCCCACCTGTGCTCGATCACCGACATCAGGCAGCGTGCCCGCATCGACTTGGTGCTCTCGCATCACATAGCAACGGTAACCGGCCCCCGCCCGCATCGAGCACCACAACACCCCACTCCGAGGTCACCATCATGCTCAACACACGGACTATTCAGCCAACAACGCAAATCTGTACAACCCCCGGATGTACAAGCCAGCCCCCGTCTTTCGCGCTACAGACCCAGAGCCGCGCGATGTTTCCAGGCCAAGGCGAGGCAGGCAGCACCGGATGCGGACATCGGCTCGGTCTCTAGCATCCGGCGCACCGCCACTTCGGTGAACGGGACTCCCTCCGCGGGCGCACCGCCACCAACGGTAACGATCTCGCCTTCCTCGTTGAACCGCACCGTCGAGCCGAACACCTCGCTGAACACGTCGTCATCAATCACCACAACGGTCAGGATGGTGGCGGCCAGAGTACTCGGAACGAGGCCGATACCCAGGAGGAATGCTCCCACCGAGCCATCGGCCCGGGCAACCTGGAGCCGCTGGAACAGCGGCCAGCGCTCGTAGTCGATCGGCTGGCCACGCGTGTCGTCATGTTCCGGTTCGCCCAGCAGCTCCTCGGAGTACTCCCGCACTATGTTCCGCCACAGGTCGAAGTCATTGCACCGATCCCACAGCGCCGCGCTAGCGGGCTCGAACACCCCTTCGGGGATGACACTGTAAACACCGCCAGCAGCGGCAACTTTCGTCGGATCACGCCAATGCAGCAGAAACGTGGGCTCAGCCGGATAGCGGCGCAAACGAATTGTCAACGTAGCGATTCCGGCAGTAATCGCACGACGACGCAGGTCGAACGGATCACCAACCAACTCCCGGAACGGCAGTCGCCCCCGCAGCTGCTCCACTGAACGCGGCAAGCCCTCAGCCAGGCACACCGCCGCCAGCTCATGGCCAAGCGCCTCGGATACGTCGAGCCTGTCGAAATAGGTTGTCAGTCCAAATTCCATCCACCGCAAGGACAGTGCGGCGTCGAGCAACCGGTAACTCGGGCCGCCCTTGAACAACCTGGGTGGGCTGAGGCACTTCATCGCCGAGGTGTAGCGCTCGAAACGCAAGCCGGCAGTGCGCAGCGGCCGGGTCAGCTCAGACTCGGGTTCTGTACCGGTCACCTCCATCGTCTGTGGTCCTTCATCGAGCTGCAACGCCAGCGCGCCCAGCTCCATGGGCTCGGCCACCAGCCACTCAGCAGGGGCGAGCAGAGCAGTGCGCGGCATCCGGTACTCGGCCGGGTAGAGCCGCACCGCCAGCTTCGCCAACTCCGATCGGTGCTGGTTGAGCCAACGCCGCTCATCACGCCACCGCAGTCGGCTCGCCGCGATCTCCGGACTGGCATCGTCGCGAGAAACAAGCTCGCGGGCGCACCCGGAGGACAACCCCAACTCCTCGGCCGCAATACCGAGCTCGGCGACCATCCTGCGGCGCAGTTCCAGGGACACCGGACGCTGACCCGTCTCAATCTGGCTCAGATGCTGCTGGGTCGTACCCAACACCCCGGCCACCTCAGTCTGGGTCCGCCCCGCCGCCGTCCGCCACGCCAGCACAACCAATCCCACATCATCAACAGCAGAGTCCCCGTCCCGCCGCAACCAGCCGCCCTCGGCCTCATTCTGCTGCTGGCTCACAGAGTCACGGTAACCGGCGCCAATCCGGCGAACCGCGGGCATCACACCGGCCCGTCAGAAAGCACGGAATGGCTCGGGTAGTTCATTGCCACATCGCCCTGGATCGGGGGGCGTTCAGCACGGTTCGACCCGGACGATCCTGATCTCATCTAACGGTAGCGGCGTACGGACGGCGACCAATCCCGTCGCATGATCCGTAATTGATTGTTGAACCAAACATCGCAGCTGGCCAGTTGTGAAGGAGGGGCGACCCGCTACAGGCCCAGGGTCTCGCGATGCTGCCACGCTAGCGCGAGGCAGGCTGCGCCTGTTTCAGCCATCGGCTCGGATTCCAGCATCTGGCGCACCGCTACTTCGGTGAACGGAACTCCCTCGGTAGGTGTACCACCGCCGATGGTGACGATCTCGCCTTCCTCGTTGAAGCGCACTGCTGAGCCGAATACCTCGGCGAACACGTTGTCGTCGATGACCACCACGGTCAGGACGTTGGTGGACAGGGTGAGCGCGTCAACGCCGAGCCCCAGGACGAAGGCACGGAGCGAGCCGTCGGGCCGGGCCGCCTGGAGGCGCTGGTACAGCGGCCACTCCTCATAGGCGATCGGCTGATCCTGGGCGCTGTCGTGTTCCGGTGCACCGAGCAGTTCCTCGGAATACTCGCGCACTATATTGCGCCACAGGTCGAAGTCGTTGTGCCGATCCCTGGGCGCGGCGCTGGATGGCTGGAACTCCCCGGTGGGAATTACACCGTAGGTGCCGCCGGAGATGGCCACCTTCGCGGGGTCGCGCCAGTGCAGCAAGAACGAGGGCTCAGCCGGGGAACGGCGCAGCCGGATCGTCAAGGTGGCAATCGCCGGGATGATCGCACGGCGCCGCGGATCGAACGGATCACCGATCAGCTCCCGGAACGGCAGTCGCCCACGCAGTGGTTCCGGTGAGCTCGGCAGCCCCTGCGCCATGCACACCGCAGCGGTCTCGTGCGCGAGCGCCTCACAGATGTCGATCTTGTCGAAGTAGGAGCCCATCCCGAACTCCAGCCGACGCGAAGCCAACGAGGCAGCGAGCAGTCGATAACTCGGGCGAGACTCGAATAACACAGGCGGACTCAAGTGCTTCATCGCCGAGGTATAGCGCTCGAAACGCACTCCGGCAATGCGCAGCGGCCGAGTCGCCTCGGATTCCGGCTCCGAGCCATCCACTTCCGCGGTCTGCGAACCCTCATCGAGCCCCAGCGCCAGCGAGCCCAGCTCAATCGGCTCAGTCGCCAGCCACTCGGGATGCGTGAGCAGGGCAGCGCGCGGTACGCGACACTCGGCCGGGTAGAGCTGCACGACCAGCTTCGCCAGCTCGGACCGGTGCTGATTGAGCCAGCGCCGCTCATCACGCCACCGCAACTGGCTGACCGCAATCTCCGGGCTGGCCTCGTCGGGGGACATCGACGTTCCACCCACGCTGTCACCTTCCACTGTCTACCGCCGAATCAGTATGGTGATCGTCCGACGCTACAGATCCAGGGCCGCGCGATGTTGCCAGGCCAATGCGAGGCAAGACCCGCACGATGCCGTCATCGGCTCGGTCTCCAGCATCCGGCGTACCGCTGCCTCGGTGAATGGAACCCCTTCGGTCGGGGTCCCACCGCCCACGGCCACGATCTCACCTTCCTCGTTGAACCGCACCGCGCTGCCGAACACCTCCGTGAACACATCGTCGTCGATGACCACCACGGTCAGGATGGTGGCAGCGAGGGTGAGCGCATTCAGATCCAGCCCAAGAAAGAAAGCGCCGATCGATCCGTCCACCCGGGCCGCCTGGAGCTGCTGGAACAGCGACCACTGCTCATAGGCGATCGGCTGGCTGCGAGTGCCGTCATGCTCCGGCTCACCCAGCAATTCCTCCGAATACTCGCGCACGATATTGCGCCACAGATCAAAGTCATTGCACCGATCCCATAACCCTACGCTGGAGGGTTGGAACTCCCCGGCGGGGATCACGCCGTAGGTGCCACCAGCGGTGGCCACCTTCGTCGGGTCACGCCAGTGCAGCAAGAACGAGGGCTCAGCGGGGTAGCGGCGTAGCCGGATCGTCAACGTGGCAATCCCGGGGATGACCGCGCGACGTTGCAGGTTGAATGGATCACCGATCAAGGCTCGGAACGGCAGTCGCCCACGTAGCGGTTCTAGTGAGCCCGGCACTCCCTCATCCATGCACGCTGCGGCCACTTCATGCGCGAGCGCCTCACAGATGTCGATCTTGTCGTAGTAGGAGCCCATCCCGAACTCCAGCCGACGCGAAGCCAACGAGGCAGCAAGCAGCCGATAACTCGGGCGAGACTCGAACAACACAGGCGGACTCAAGTGCTTCATCGCCGAGGTATAGCGCTCGAAACGCACCCCGGCAATGCGCAGCGGCCGGATCAGCTCGGATTCCGGCTCTGCCCCGTTCACGCCCACTGTCTGCGGTCCCTCGTCGAGCCCTAACGCCAACGAGCCCAGCTCCACCGGCTCGGTCGCCAGCCACTCGGGATGTGCGAGCACGGCAGTGCGCGGCAGCCGGTACTCGGCCGGGTAAAGCCGCACCGCCAGCTTCGCCAGCTCGGACCGGTGCTGATTGAGCCAGCGCCGCTCATCACACCACCGCAACCGGCTAGCCACGATCTTCGGGCCGGCTTCGTCTCGAGACACCAGCCGTCGGGCAGGCCCGGAGGACAAGCCCAGCTCCTCGGCTGCGATACCCAACTCGGCGACCACCCTGCGGCGCAGCTCCAACGACACCGGACGCTGCCCGGTCTCGATCTGGCTGAGGTGCTGCTGGGTCGTGCCCAGCACCCCGGCGACGTCCACCTGGGTACGCCCCACCGCTGTCCGCCAGGCCAGCAGAACCGACCCCGCATCGTCGATCGCGGCGTTCTCGTCCCGCCGCAACCAACCGTCTTCGGTCTGATTCTGGTCCTGCTGTGTCATGCGGCAACCCTAACCGGTGACAGTATGCCTGGGGTGCGGACGGCGAAGTCAATCACCTCTCCAGTAAGGGGCAAGCCCTCTGGTGATGGAAAGGGGATCACTGACACCCAGTGCCGACAATTGGAGTGTTATCAACTCCGACGGGGCGATCTGCAGTGCCTGGGCCAGGACCACAATTGTCGACAACCGGTCGAGCGAGCGTTCTCCGGCCTCCAGTCGATACAGATAGCTCGGGCTGATTCCCGCAAGCCCAGCGACCACCTCCAGTGTCTTGCCTCGGGCGCGACGGAGCTGACGCAACCCCCGACCGGCAACAGTGGAATCATATCGCTTGTCGCCGATCATATGTCTGGAATCCATTCCCCGGCGGGCTCGCTCTGACGCCGTCAAGTATCACCAATAACCATGCCCCGAAGTCAACAACGGATCGTTTTACAAGCCCCTGTTGTCCAAGGCCCGGGGCGTTGCGCCGCCGCCGACCCGCTCAGGAGATACGAGCAGTGCCTTGTTGGTGATCACGACAAGTCCACCAGTCTCCTGGCCGGCTTTGATGCCATCGACATGGGCATTTGACAAGTTCGGGTGGTCACCGACAAAAGCGGGGCAGGGGGTGGGTCCAGTCACTGTCAGGGTGCCGGCACCATACGTATTGTTCATCCGGGGTGACAGTGAGTCCGAGCTCGGAAGGCTGAGGTTGGCCGAGCTGGGTCCAGGTCCTGTGAGCTGTTTCGATGGTCTGCCAGGGGTTGTGGGTGCCATCGAACTTTACGAGAAAACCGTGCGCCGCGCCGCTGGTGGCTTCAGCCCAGGAGCCATCGTGAGCCACCACAGTGGCCTTGGCGGATTTGTCGATGACATGGTGGCTACTGCGACCGGAGCCGAGATACATCTGACAGAAGAAAGCGAATGCCGGGTCAACCAACACCGCGGGGTCGAGTCTGGTGGGCACGTGACGGGTGCCGTGCAGATGTTCTGGTGGGAGTTCGGTAGGCCGACGTATCCGGTCGGGCGCCTGGCGTAGTGTCATGAAGAGACCGGGGTAGTTCAGAAAATGTCCGGAGGCGGTGCCGTCGGCGGCGACGGTAAGGCGAACCAGCATGCCGTGGCCGCCAGCGAGTACCTCGGTCAGGATCAGCCCACCCGGCCGGGTCTGAGCAACCCACGGGTAGGGAATCGTGGACGTTCCACAGGTGGCGAGGACCCGATCGTAGAGGGCGTGTTCAACCCACCCATGGGCCCCATCAAGGCACGTCAAGTGGGGGTGATGACCCAGATCTGCCAGCCGGGCGTGAGCGGCGTCGACGAGGCCGGGGTGGATCTCGACGGAGTACACGCCTTGGTCACCGAGCCGGTGACACAGCAAGGCTGCGTTGTAGCCGGTGCCGGTGCCGATCTCCAACACCCGGTGGCCAGGGTGGGCGTGCAGGTCAGCGAGCATGCGCGCCATCAAGGTCGGCCTGGTCGAGGAACTAGCCGACACGGTCAGCGGGCGCAGGGTACTGCCGGGATCGATCTGGCCAAGCTGCGTGGTCAACGCGGTGTCGGAATACACCGCGTCCAGCCACTGGGCACGCCGCCCCGGATCGCTGCCATCAATTGCGATCAGATCTCCGGTGGCGTCACGACGGAAGAACCGCGGAATGAACACGTGGCGGGGCACTGTGGCGAACACCTCGACCCACCCGGGATCAGTCAACTCTCCGCCAGCAACCACGGCGGCGGCCAATGCCGCTGCCCGGGCCAGCCACTCGGTGTCCGGCACGACCGGCACGGTGGCCGTCATGATGATCGCCCGTTCAGAAGCAGGTCAGCCAGCGCCTCGGCGATGGGAAGTTCGACGACATCGGTGAGCCACCCCCACTCACCGTTGGCGTTGGCCTCCAAGAAGTAGTGCTCACCGCCCGTGGTCCGAACCAGATCAAACGCGGCGAACCCCAAACCAGCCACTTTGAGGTAGGCACGCAGCCCGGCAGCCACCTCTTCGGGCAGCTCGACGACCTCATAGTCGAGGCTGTCGTAGTCGCGGCGCCAGTCCACCCGAGCCATCTCGGTACGAGCTCGAATCGCCACAGGAAACAGATGCTCGCCCACGGCCGTGACACGCAGATCGGCGTCTTTGTCCGTGATATAGCGCTGGAACTGATTGGCCGTCACACCGATCGCCCCCGCGTCCAACCACTCTCCAACCATGGCCGGATCCAGCAGCGTCGCATACACGGCGCGCGATACGTCCGCATCCCGCAGCGCACCGGGCGACATCGGCTTATACACCACCGGCCCACCGAGCGCGGCGACGAACCCCCGTACCTGATCGGGCGAGCTACTGATCAATGTCTCCGGAACATGCAGACCACACGCTGCCGCCAACCGTAACTGCCCCGGCTTGGCCGAGGCGTCAGCGATCCTGCTCGGATGCGACACCCACCGGCACGGCAGGCACGACAGCAAACCCCCCACACCGTGATGAGCCTCCGCCTCCACGAACCGACGGTCCGCAGGTGATAGGCCCTCAGGCACTCGATACCGGCTGGGCCTGCGATAATAGATCGCCGTCACCAATTCCAAATCAACCTGAAGGTCCGGGCCAAGCAGGCCACCCCGCCAGACTCCGGCCGAGTCGATCCGCCCCGTCACTGTCCATCGCTGCGGGAAATCACCGGTGTCGACCTGCGCCACCACCGCGCCACGTTCGATCAACGCCGCAATAACCATGCTGGCAGTGGTGTCATCCTCGTTGGTCAACACCAGGACCGTCGAGGCAAAGGTTGCCTGCTTATTCCTCGTCCTCATACGGCTCATCGATGGTGTCCGGCTCGTCCGTGCCGTCGATGATATTGCACGTTTTCTTTGTCTCCACCCCGTGTGTCGGCGTCTTCCCATGCCTGCCCCGCACCGGCTCGACCGCGAAACCGGCAGCGAACGGACGCGGCCCCACGGTCACGGACCCCGCTTCCCCCGATGAGTAACCACGCGCTGACAACGGGAACCGAGCAAACGCCAACGGACCAGCACCCCCAACAGGACCTTTCTGCCGTCTCACGTATCCACCCCGCCTTACAGTCCGATCTTCACACGAACCTGCCCCTCCGTCACTGCCACCCCGTACCATTTGGATATCCTACACTGACAATCAGTGGCCGCATAGTAACGGAAAGTAACTGGAACTGTGCCGTTTTACAAACTGAGGAAACCGCGATGCTGCCAGGCCAGCGCGAGGCAGGCCGCGCCCGATGGAGCCATCGGCTCGGTCTCCAGCATCCGGCGCACCGCCGCTTCGGTGAACGGAACACCCTCGATGGGTGTCCCACCGCCGACAGCAACGATCTCGCCTTCCTCGTTGTATCGCACCATCGAACCGAACAGCTCGGTGAACACGTCGTCGTCAATTACCACCACAGCCAGAATCGAGGCTGTAAGGGTGCTCGCAACCAAGCCGATGCCCAAGAAGAACGCGCTCACCGAGCCATCGGCTCGGGCCGCCTGGAGCCGCTGGAATAGGGGCCAATGAGCGTAGTTGATCGATCGGCTGCGACTCCCATCATGTTCCGGCTCGCCGAGCAGCTCCTCGGCGTATTCTCGCGCAATGTTGCGCCACAGATCGAAGTCATTGCACCGATCCCACAGAGCCGTGCTGGAGGGCTGAAACTCCCCCGCAGGTATGACGCCATAGATGCCACCAGTGGCTACTTTCGTCGGATCGCGCCAGTGCAGCAGAAATGACGGCTCAGCCGGATAACGGTGCAGCCGAATAGTCAGCGTAGCAATCCCCGGCATGACGGCACGCCGATGCAGATCAAATGGATTACCAACCAATTCACGGAACGGGAACCGCCCGCGTAACCGCTCCGGCGAGTTTGGCAGACCCTCTGCCATGCAGACCGCGGCCATCTCGTGGCCAAGTGCTTCACAGACGTCAATCTTGTCGAAGTAGGCACCCAGTCCGAACTCCAGCCGACGGAAGCCAAGCAAGACATCCAGCAACCGATAACTCGGGCGGGACTCAAACAACGTAGGCGGACTCAGGTGCTTCATCGCTGAGCTGTAACGCTCGAACCGCAATCCGGCGGTCCGAAGTGGCCGGGTCGCCTCCGATTCCGGCTCCGATCCGTCCACTCCCACGGTCTGCGGCCCCTCGTCGAGCCGCAACACCAGCGAGCCCAGCTCCAGAGGCTCACGCGGCAACCACTCAGGCGGCGCGATCACGGTCGTGCACGGCAGTCGGTACTCGGCGGGATAAAGCTGCGCCGCCAGCTTCGCCAACTCGGCGCGGTGCAGGTTGAGCCAGCGGCGCTCCTCGCGCCAGCGCAACCGGCTGGCCGCGATCTGCGGACTGGCATCGTCGCGAGAGCCCAGCCTGAGGACCGACCCGCAGGACAGGCCAAGGTCCTCAGCCGCGATACCCAACTTGGCCACGATCTTGCGGCGCAGCTCCAACGAAATCGGACGCTGACCGGTCTCAATCTG
>JBOHHD010000017.1:0-1829 GCA_050700515.1 Pseudonocardiaceae bacterium | reverse complement strand
CGGCTAAGCAGGCCGACCACCCCGCCCTTGCCGCGGGCGACGGCCAGCACGACCAGCGCAGCGAGGAAGGGGCCGAAGGAGGCGATGGGCGCGGGATAGAGGCCGAAGGCGTACAGGATCCAGGGCCACCACGAGAGCGCGAAGCCCAGCACGAAGAACGCGATGAGCGGGTGTCGTTTCACCAAGGACACGGTGCATCTCCTTCCCTGCCGAGTGACAGGTAGTTAGCCAGGTAGCTGGCCCCGATCTAGAAAGAGGGCAGGTAGCGGTCCTGCGCCCTCACGCGGCACTCTGTTGACCACGTAACGATTACATCATACTCCTCTATGAGGGTGGGAGCATCACGCAAATGGGCTAGGTTTCGCTTTTTATCGACGAAGTTCCGAGAACCCCCTCACCCGAAGTTCGCAGTGTCGCGACGAAGAGCACCTCATTACCGTCCTCGGTCAACAGGGCGCGAAAGCGCAACCATGACGACTGGGTGTTTTGGGACACGCGCGTCCGCTAACGCGCCACCCGCTATAGGAAGTCGAGCCGACTCGGACGATCACCGGATGTCACCGGGTAGTCGGTGAGTCTCAACCGTACCCGATTCTTCATGCTCGCTTTCCCGCTGACACCGAGGCTCTCCGTAGCTGCCGCAGCGGCACTGTCGCGGCTCTCCATCTCATGCTCCCCTATCATGTTCCCGGACAACCGCTCGGTGATCCGGCTCACCACGCGGGCTGCGTCATCGCCGACGCCGTGGAGCAGGGCGGACCCACGTGTCCACTGCCAGCTCCTGCCGGTGAAGTACAGACCTGGCACTGGCGATATGCCATCCCGGTGGGCGAACTCGCCGTGGGCATCCTTGACCTCGGGTATCGCCACCCACCTGCCGTCGTCCTTGTACCCCGTCGCCCAGATCACGGCATCCATGTCAGCCGTCTCGCCGCTCGCGAAGCCGACGTCTTTGCCACTCACGTCGCGCAGGCGGCCCACCACGCGCACACCCCGTCGTTGAAGTCGCCTCAGACCCAGGTCCTTGCCTGGGAACGGGTCAGCCTTCATCAGGTACCTGCCCACCCGCGTCTCGCGCGACGCACGCAGGATGCCGAGTCTATCCATCCACCAGAAGACGCTTCTGCCCAGAATCCGCTGGGGACTCACTCGTCTCGGCCGGCCCGTGGCTAGCAGCACCTCGTGCGTGGCCGCCAGCTCCACGGCTATCTGCCTGCCTGTTGCCCCGTCCCCCACGACCAATACCCTACCGGGCGGGACTTGGCCTGGGCGCTTGTAGCTCTCCGTAGTTAACTGCATGACGTCCGGAGATAGCTGCCGCGAGATCGGAGGGATCGCGGGCCGCTGGAACGCTCCTGTCGCCAGCACGACCGCCCTGGCATCGATGATCTCACCGGCATTCGTTCTCGCGCGGAAGCCTCCGTTGACACGCGTGAGGGACCGAATGCCCGTCTCAGTCAAGACCGGTAGGTCGAAGCGGCGAGCGTACCGCTCCAGGTAGTCGGCGATCTCGTCCTTGGTGGGATATCCGTCCGGGTCGCCCGGCACTGGAAGTCCCGGGAGGGCGCTGTAGGTGCGGGGCGTGAACAGCACCAGCGAGTCGTAGCGGTTGCGCCAGCTGTCGCCGAGGCGGGGATTGCGCTCTACGATCTGGAACCGATGCCCAGCCTGCTTCAGGTGGTAGCCCATCGCGAGGCCGGCCTGACCACCGCCGATGACCAGAACGTCCAAGTCGCGAACTATCATGTTCTTTCTCCTTGTTCACTCGCTTGTTCGACCTCGAAGCTGAACATCATGCCGCTCTCGGTGTGCTCGGCGATGTGGCAGTG
>JBOHHD010000016.1:0-2569 GCA_050700515.1 Pseudonocardiaceae bacterium | reverse complement strand
TCGTCTATCTCATCGGGGCTCGGTAGCACTTCTTGAAGAGCGCTGTAAAGCTCGTGCGCCGCTTCCAGCTCCGGTTCGGTGCCAGCAGTGAAGTCGGTAACCGCCCGCCCCAGTGTCGGGAAGTACGCCGGCTGCGTCAGCAGGGCGTTGACGAACCTCTCGATTTCCTGCTCGTTTCTCACCGTAACCCGAACTTGGTCGGCGAAGGGCGTCGGGAACTGGTCGGTGCATTGGAAGACGACTGCCTTGGTGTTCGTTGGTCCTGACGCCTGGGCCAACCCGCACTCCCACATGCAGAAGGACCAGTCCTGATCATTACTGGTATAGACGAGGATGATGACGCTGGAGTCCCAGAGGTTGCGTTTTAACTCATTTCTCAGGTTTTCCCCCTGCTGGGGGCCTTTGGCGCTGGATGACGACGACTGGAAGACCACGACCCTGCCGCCGGTGCGCGCCTCGATGAATCGTCGAAGCACATCGGCGATGGCGCGGTCGTCGTGTCGGTGACTGATGAACAACACAGGCTTGTCGTCCGATCGCAGCGGAATGATATTCTTTGACGGATTTTCCTGGGTGCTCATCCTCAGCTCCTTTTCAGGCTCGCTACGGGCGGGTGCAGCCGTCCATTGGTCAACCCCTGAGAAGAGCAGACTGGGTCCGACTTTGGATCCTTGATCTTTCGATCGTCTCCGGCGGATTTTTTGTTACAGCTTTGGCGAGCGTGCTCAGTGGGGTGCTGTTGATGGCTGCTGGCTGTCCAGCCTGGTCTGGGTCTTTACCTCATCGGGGGTGGGTGGCGGTCGGGGCGGTGCGACAGTGTGCAGAGGGCCCCAAACTCCCGGCTGATACCCGGAGCCGCTGCCGAGCAATCATGGCCGGCACCGTAGGGCGCAACGGATCACGCAGGGTGGGTATGATGATCAGCTATGTCATGGCCACACCAGTCCGCAGTCTTTCGCGTCACGGGGCTGGTCTTATGATAAGCATTTCCTCAAGCTGCTGATGCTCACTAACAAGCCACTCGTGGCCCTCCTGGTCGGCGATCACCGGGAGCTGCCCTTGTACCTGCTCCAGTGACGCTCTGGCCTGTGCGGTACTGCCCTCCTTGAGCGCCCTCTCAGCCACCTCGAGCTCGGTCGGCCTTCCGCGCAGCCTCCACCGACTGGGCGTACTGGGCGTAGAGGACCTTGGTTAGGGGAAACATCTGATCGCCGGGCTCAGCGGACCTGGCGGCCATGCTGAGGCCGGCGAATGCGATGATCATCACCGCGAGCGAGGCGAGCACCGATCGCCAGCCGAACACCGATCGCCGACGGAAGGCCCCTGAGGCGCGATGTACGAGGCCTTCGAACAGCGCAACCTCGAGCTGTTCGGCGACCCAAAGGGGCCGCTGCAGGTGGGGTACGGCGTACAGCTCGGCGAGCAGCTCGGTTCGACGGGGGTCATTGCGGGGGTAGGCGAGGACGATCAGGCGTAGACAGAACCCCGGGGCGAACCCGAACACGACGATGACCAGGAGCAGGCTCGGCCAGGACGCGACGGTGTCTACCAGCTCGGCCATCAGGCGAACTGCCAGTTCAGGCCAGCGAATCGGGCATCACGGCGAGCCTGCTGGAGGACCGCGCCGAGGGCCAGTCGACCCTTATCGGTCAGTTCGTAGTACCGCCGGGGCGGGCGCTTCTCGTGAATCGTTGCCGGGTCTTCCCAGCCGTCGGTGAGCCAGCTTTGGTCGAGCATTCGCGTCAGCATCGGGTAGAGCACGCCGGAGCGAACGCCGGAGCGCTTGGACAGCTGGTAGCCCCAGTGTCGACCGGTGGGGTTGTCCAAGAGAGCCATTGTCACCTGGACCAGAGCGTGCGTCGTCCGCATGACGCCTTACTATACATAGGTATTAGAAGACTCAAGAGAGCATTCTCTCTGCCTTTCGGTACTTACGCCACGTCGTGCTGAGCGGCTGCGCGCTGCTCGGTGGTCACGAACGTCACGCTCACTCGTCCAGCAAGACGTCGGTGTCCATTGCGGTGATCACGGAAGCTCGGCCGGACCGCGCAGTTCCTCGAGCATCTCGTCGGTGCTGCGCTCGTGGTCCAGCAGGCCGTACACCCGATCCATGGGGTCGCGCTGCTGCGGCTTTCTGGCAACTAGAGACCTGTGCTCATCGTCGAACTCCAGCTCCGGGATCGTCACGTGGTCCTTTCCGCTAGCCGCCGATCCGATGCCGGCCGGCATAGATGTTCATGGTGGGGCCGCGCAGGAAACCGATCAGGGTGAGTCCGGCTTCGGTGGCCAGGTCGACGGCCAACGAGGAGGGGGCGGACACCGCGGCCAGAATCGGGATTCCGGCCATCACGGCTTTCTGGGTCAGCTCGAAGGAGGCCCGGCCGGAGACCATGAGCACGCAGCCGATCGCCGGAATGCGCTCGGCGAGCAGCGTCCAGCCGAGCACCTTGTCCACGGCATTGTGTCGGCCGATGTCCTCGCGGGCCACCAGCAGCTCACCCGCGGCGGTGAACAGGCCGGCGGCGTGCAGCCCGCCGGTGGTCTCGAACACCCGCTGGGTGGCGCGCAG
>JBOHHD010000015.1:0-7001 GCA_050700515.1 Pseudonocardiaceae bacterium | reverse complement strand
GTTTCCGTTTCGGTCAGCGGGCGAGGCCCAACCAATTGGCGAAGCTGGTGAGTTCGGGGTTGGCGCGGCGGTGCAGGCTGACCAGGACGGCGGTGAGGTCGCGCACCACGGGGTTGAGCCGGGTCTGTTGGGGAGCGATCTGGCGAGCTTGTTGCAGGGCCTGCAGCGAGCCGCTGCGATCACCGTGCAGGAGTCGTGCGCGGGCCACGTTGAGGTGGTGGTATCCCTGCCGGGCGCGCGGCAGGGTGCTCGACGGTGCCCAGAGTTCGGCGGCGGTGAGGGCGGCGGCGGCGTCGCCGAGTTCGACATGGGTGCCCACCTGGTAGGTGACGGCGGTGGCCGGGCCGAAGGTCACCCCGTAGTGCACCTGGTCGCCGGTGCCGAGCCGGATGGTGAGCTCCTGGGCGGCGGCCAGGTGATCGCGGGTGCCGGCGGCGTCCCCGGTCCGGGAAGCCATGTAGGCCGAGGACAGGTGCATGAGGCCGTAGACGGTCAGCGCGGCCGGGGTGGGCCGGCGCATCTCATCCGCCAGTTCGGCGCGGGCGATGTCCATCAGGCGCAGGCCGTAGACGTCGTCCCCAGCTTCCTTCAGGCTCTGCTGGCGCACCTTGTACACCAGCGCACCGGCCAGCGGGTCGCCGCTGCGCTCGGCGGCCAGGGCGAGCTTGTGCTCCACGGACTCGGCCAGGTCCGGGTAGCCGAGGCGCAGCAGCAGGGCATGGGTCTGGCGGAACACCAGGACGAGCAGGCCGTAGACCGTTTCCGCGCTGCTCGGAGCCGCCTGGTGGGCGGCCACGGTGAGTTCCTCGATCAAACCCGGCAGCCGGGCGGCGAGCTTGCGGTAATCGGCGTTGCGCCCCACCCGGCCGATATCGGTCACGTCGGCGGTCAACTCGCTCAGCGGGCGAGCGGGCTGGTCGGCGGGCAGGTCCCAGTGGCGCAACGCCTCGCGCAGCGCGCCGACATCGCGGTGAATCTGCTGGTCGCGCTGATCGTCGGCGTAGGGCTGGCCGGTCAGTCGCTCGACCGGGACGCGTAGTGCCCGCGCGACAGCGGTCATGAGCGCGGAGGTAGCGGCCCGGTCTGCGCACTCGACCTTGCTCAGCAGGCTCACCGAGACGTTCGCTCGTGTGGCGAGTGCTGTCTGGGTCAGCCCGGCGGCTATCCGCAGCGTGCGAATCGCCGCGCCGACGTGAAATGTGTCCTCAGCCACCACACCGCCCCTCAGTGAAATGATCGTCCTACGTGGACATGCTTTGTATCGCAGTTCCCACCCACAGCACCTCCCAGCGTAGGCGCTTGTGCATCAACCGTGAACGTTCGCCGGACGGCGCTTTTCCCGAGCGTTCGCTCAACTGGGGATACCCAGCCAGCCGGCATAGTCGGTGAGGTCGGGTTGTGCCCGGCGATGCAGGCTGATCAGGACTGCGATGGTGTCGCGTACCAAGGGGTGCAGCCGGGTCTGCTGGGGGGCGATCCGGCGCGCCTGGTCCAGCGCCCGCAAGCAGCCGTCGCCGTCGCCGTGCAGCAGGTGCGCGCGGGCCAGATGAAGGTAGTGGTAGCCACGCCGAAGGCGGGGCATGTTGCGCGGTGGTGCGTAACCTTCGGCGGCGACCAGGGCGGCGGCGGCGTCACCGGCTTCGACATGGGCGGCCACCTCATAGGTGATGACGGTGGCCGGGCCGAAGGTCAACCCGTAGTGCACCTGGTCGCTGCCGCCGAGCCGGGTGGCGAGCTCGCGCGCGGCGGCCAGGTGATCGCGGGTGGTGGTGGCATCGCCGGACTGGGCGGCCAGGTAGGCCGAGGACAGGTGCAGGCTGCCGTAGACAGTCAGGGCGGCCGGGGTGGGCCGGCGCAGCTGATCCTCTAGCCCGGCGCGGGCGATGTCCAGCAGGCGCAGGCCGTGAGCGTAGTCCCCGACCTGCTGGAGGGTTTGATTTCTGGTCCAGTGCACCAGTGCTTGCGCCAGCGGGTCACCACTGCGCTCGGCAGCCAGGGCGAGCTTGTGCTCCACGGCCTCGGCCAGATCCGCATAGCCGAGGTGATGCAACAGGAAATGGGCGGTGCGGTAGGCCACGGTCACCAGCCCGTGGACCGTCTCCGTCGTGGCCGGGCTCGCCTGGTGAGCGGCCACCGTGAGTTCCTCGACCAGCCCGGGTAGCCGGGCGGCGAGCTTGCGGTAGTCGGCATTGCGGTGCAGCCGGTCCAGTTCGGCGACATCGTCGGTCAGCTCGGGAAGTGACCGGGCGGGCTGGTCAGCGGGCAGGCCGTAGCGGCGCAGCACCTCCCGCAGCGCGTCGATGTCGCGGTGGACCTGCTCGTCGCGGTGATCGTCGATATAAGGCTGGCCGGTCAACCGCTCGACGGGGACTTTCAGCGCCCGGCCGAGCGCCGCCAGCAGCGCCGGGGTCACAGCACGGTCAGCACCCTCGACCTGGTCCAGCAGGCTCACCGAAACGTTCGCTTGCTCGGCGAGCTGGTTCTGGGTCAGGTCGGCGGCCATCCGCAATAGCCGAATGGTCGCGCCGATGTGCGAGGTGTCCTCGACCACGGCACTGCTCCTCACCTGGGCCACGGCCTTGGGCACCCGGGCTGTGGACCCATCACCCATCAGCATCGCGTTCCAGCGTAGGCGCTTGTGCATCCACCGTGAACATACGCAGTCCCCACCGACCCGAGACTTCAAGCGCACATTCGGGTACGCAGCGTCATTAACGAGAGGACTTCCGAGTCAATGACCACAACCAGGAGTAAGAGGGGTGGAGTGGACGGAGCCGCGGGACAACCTCCCGCACCGCACCGGCCCGAGAGGATCCTGCCGACGCACTCCGAAGAGGAAACCTACCGGGCAACCCTGCAGGCTCGCACCGTCGACGGCGAACCGCACACGGTGATCGTCATGCGCAGGGGTCACGGCAGGGACGCGCGGGTGTGGTTGACGATGCACGGGGCTCGGAAAACCACTCTGTGCATGATCGACCGCGAAGCGGAGCAGCTCTGCGAGCTGCTCACGCAAGCACAGCACCCGACGGGGTGAGGGGGACATGGATGAAACACACCAAGCGCAAGAAACGCCGAGAGCTGGTGACCCGATGCATCATCTATCGGAACAACCGGCGGCCACACGACCGGCCCATGGAATTGAAAGTGGACGTTCCCCGTGGGGACGAGGTGGATGCTGATTACGCGGCCGCGACGGTGGCGGCCCGGACGACCATGCCGCTGGCCGATGTGCAGATCATCAACATAATGACCGTGGAGCGGAAAACCAACCCCTGATCGACCGCCGTGCCCAATCGTCCCCCCGTTCGGTTTCGGCGGTCCTGCGGGCCGGTCGACCACTGGCGATGGTCACCGTCTCGCCAGTGTGGGTATAGGGCCAGGCCGCGCCACGCCGAGGCATCCAGTCGCCCCACCACGCCCTTGCATGGTCGATACCTGGGCAATGGCCACGATGACGGGGATAGCGATCGAACAGTCCGGTCCCGCGATCTGTGCGGCCCTCACCGAGCACGCTCCCGAAGATCAGAGCCGGTTCGAGGCCGAGTTCCGGGCCGTGCTCACCAATGCGGTCAACGATCTGGACCTGTCCGCCGTCGAGGCGGTGCTAGCGCGTTGGCATGCTTTGGCCACCATGGCCGCCAATCCCCTCACCACCGACGAACGCGCCCAGCTCCACAGCGCCAAAGTCGGCGACTTCACCGGTCTCTACACCCGCGACGAGACCGGCACTTGGGTGCGGCTGTAAACGCACCGCACGGATTTCTTTTCTCCGCCGTCGTCCGCGAACCAACCCGGGTGATCCTGCTCCGATTGGTCACCGGCCTCGCTTGACGCGCCGCTGGTGGCCGGTGAGCGGTAGCTGTTTGGTTCGTAGCGGAATGGCAACACCACGGTGAGATCGAGACAACCACCCTGGAGAGGTAGTAGTAGCGTTCGTTCGCGGGCAGCGAACACCAACGGGTAGGGACGGTGAGCGTACGGTGGCAGGGTTCCTGGCCCGGCGTCTCGCCAACTACGTCCTGCTCTGCCTGGCCGCGACGTTCCTGGCGTTCGCCCTGGCGTCTCTGACGTTCTCTCCGCTCGGCCAGCTTCAGGGGCGCAGCCCAGCCCCACCAGCATCGGTGATCGAGGCCAAGCGGGCCGAACTGCGGCTGGACGATCCCATCCCGGCCCGCTTCGCGGGGTGGCTGGGCGGCGTGGTCCAGGGAGACTTCGGCTCGACGATCGCCGGCCAGCCCATCACCGACGAGCTCGGCAGGCGCATCGGCGTCAGCCTCCGGCTGTTCGCGCTGGGCACCGTGGTGGGCATCGCGGTGGGCGTGCTGGTCGGGGTGGCCAGCGCGATCCGGCAGTACCGGCCCAGCGACTACGGGGCGACCCTGTTCTCCTTCCTCGTCCTGTCCACCCCGGTGTTCCTGATTGGCACGCTGCTCAAGTTCGGCGGCCTGCGGCTCAATGAATCAGCAGGCACGACCGTGCTGTACTTCACCGGGGAGTTCACCCCGGGCTTCCAGGGCAGCTGGTGGGCGGCACTGGTCGACCGGCTCTCGCACCTGGTGCTGCCGACGCTGGCCATCGCGCTGCATCAGATCGCGCTCTACAGCCGCTATCAACGCAGCGCCATGCTCGACGTGCTGGGCAGCGACTTCCTGCGTACCGCACAAGCCAAGGGGCTGACCCGGCGCAGGGCGTTGTTCACCCACGGCCTGCGCACTGCGCTGATCCCGATGGCCACCCTCTTCGCCTTCGGGATCGGTCTGCTGATCACCGGTGGGGTCTTCACCGAACGGATCTTCGGTTGGTACGGGATGGGCGACTGGTTCGTCTACGGCGTCACGCAGAACGACACCAACATCGTCGCGACGGTGACGCTGTTCACCGCCGTGCTGGTGCTGGTCTCGGGCTGGCTCTCCGATGTGCTCTACGCCGCGCTCGACCCGCGGATCAGGCTGGGGAGGTAACGCCCATGTCCGTCGTCGTTGCCGAACCCGGAGCGACGCCTTCCCCGGTGGAGCCGGTAACCGGAACTCCGCGCAGTGCGACCAGAGGTCGGCTGGTGCTGCGCCGCTTCCTGCGTAACCGGCTGGGGGTTTTCGGACTGGCCTGCGTGATCCTGTTGTATGCGTTGGCGTTCCTGGGTCCGCTGATCACCCCCTGGGGCTATGCCGAGCAGGACTACACCGCCTCGTTGGAGCCGCCATCGGCGCAGCACTGGTTCGGCACCACCCAGATCGGCGAGGACGTGTTCGCCCAGACCCTGCGTGGCCTGCAGAAATCACTGACGATCGGGTTGCTGGTAGGGCTCATCTCCACGACGCTGGCCGCGGTGATCGGAGCCGCCGCCGGATACTTCGGTGGCTGGACGGACCGGATCCTGATGTGGGTGGTCGACCTGCTGCTGGTCGTCCCCTCATTCCTGATCATCGCGATCATCTCCCCGTCGTTTCGGGGCAAGACGTGGCTGGTGTTCGTCGTGCTGCTGGCCGCCTTCGGATGGATGATCAGCGCCCGGATCGTGCGGGGCATGACCATGTCACTGCGCGAACGAGATTTCGTGCTGGCTGCCCGGTTCATGGGGGTGCCCCCGTGGCGGATCATCGGCCGACACATCGTGCCGAACATGGCCTCGCTGCTGATCATCGATGCGACCATCACCGTGGGTACCGCGATCATCCTGGAGACCGGGTTGAGCTACTTCGGCTTCGGCGTGCAACCCCCCGATGTCTCGCTGGGCACGCTCATCGCCTCCGGCACCCACTCGGCGCTGACGTTTCCGTGGTTGTTCCTGTTCTCCGGGGGGCTGCTGGTGCTCACGGTGCTCTCGGTGAACTTTGTCGGCGACGGCCTGCGCGATGCCTTCGATCCCACCTCCCAGCGAGGCCGCCGCCGGCGGGTCTCCCGGACCTCCAAGATCGGATCACTCCCATGATCGAGGGCCCGGTAACCGAGGGCCCGGTAACCAATGGCCCGGTAACCGAGGGCTCGGTGGGCGATGGGCCGGCGCTGGAGGTGACCGACCTGGCGGTGTCCTTCCCCACCGAAGAGGGCCGGGTCACCGCAGTGCGCGGGCTGAGCTATCAGGTCCGCGCCGGTGAGGTGCTCGGTATCGTCGGCGAATCCGGCTCGGGCAAATCGGTGTCCGCACTCGCCGTCATGGGCCTGCTTCCGCCGCAGGCCAAGATCACCGGCTCGATCCGTTTCCAGGGTCGCGAACTGCTGGGGCGTTCGGATATCGAGTTGTCCCGGATCCGCGGCAAGCGCATCGCCATGATCTTCCAGGATCCGCTCTCCGCGCTCACCCCGGTCTATACCGTCGGTGATCAGGTGGCCGAGGCGTTGATGGTGCACGGTCCCCTCTCGAAAAAGGCTGCCGGTGCCCGGGCCGTCGAGTTGCTCGATCTGGTCGGCATCCCCGGCGCTGCGCGGCGAGCCCAGGCGTTCCCGCATGAGTTCTCCGGCGGCATGCGCCAGCGGGTGGTGATCGCGATGGCGATCGCCAACGATCCGGACCTCATCATCGCCGACGAACCCACCACCGCACTCGACGTCACAGTGCAGGCTCAGGTGCTGGCTGTGCTGGCCACAGCCCGGGAGGTCACCGGGGCGGGGATCCTGCTCATCACCCACGACCTCGGAGTGGTCGCCGGGTTCGCCGACCGGGTCCAGGTCATGTACGCGGGGCGCACCGTGGAAACCGGCCCGGTGGACGACATTTTCTCCCGCTCTCAGATGCCGTACACGCTGGGACTGCTCAGCTCCATCCCCCGGGTGGACTCCGAGGGCCGGGTTCCCCTGATCCCGATCGAGGGCCAGCCTCCCTCACTGGCCGGGCTCCCTCCCGGCTGTCCGTTCGCCCCCCGCTGCCCCGCGGTGATCGAGGTATGCCACCGCACGGCACCCCCGCTGGCAGAGGTCAACGGTTCAGCCACCCATCGCAGCGCCTGCCATCGCGCGGATGATGCGCCTGCGGCGCTCGTGAGTGGCGTTGGTTGCTATAG
>JBOHHD010000014.1:0-14906 GCA_050700515.1 Pseudonocardiaceae bacterium | reverse complement strand
ACTCGCCTACGGGTGCCCGCCACAGTCAGCGCGCCCATCCCGATCAGCAGGAATGCACCAGCCAGCAGAGGTGCGATGTCGGCACCGGTATCGGCCAGGCCGCCATCCTTGCCGTCGGACTCGGAGTCGTCATCGGGGGAATCGCACTCGGGGTCGGCCGGGAAGTCAATCTTGCCGTCCTTGTCGTTGTCGATCCCATCCTTGCACTCCGGGTTGTCCTTCTCGGAGTCATCCTCGGGACTGTCGCAACCCGGGTCGGCCGGGAAATCGACCTTGTTGTCTTCGTCGTTGTCGATCCCGTCCTTGCACTCCGGCACGTCGGTCGGGCATGGACCCTTCTCGCCGGGCTCGCAACCAGGAGGCGACTCGAGGTGTGCGATGGACTCGGCCTGACCCAGCTCGACGAGAATGTCAAGTGGGGTGCCGTTCAGCAGATCCAGGTGCAGTGCCTCCTGAGCGCTACCGGCGCCCTGGGGGTTCTCGAAGATGAACGACTCGCCCTGGTTGAGGAACAGGCACAGCAGGGCATTGTCGCCACAACCGTCCGGAAGCGAGATACCGGTGGGGTCTTCGATCCGGAGGAGCTCTTCACCGCCGCTGTCCAGGCCGAGCAGCCACGAGCGCCGCTGGGTGTCGGGAGTCACCGATTCCGACTCGGAGTCGGAGTGCAGGACCGACAGGCCCAGGATGCCCTCACAGGTGAAGCCATCCCAGCCTTCGGTCAGGCATGCCTTGACCAGCTCGTTGTCCGAGTAGGCACTGGAGTGACCGGTCGTGCCGTCGCGCTCAGCAGAGCCTTCGCCCTCGGCGGCACCGGCACCGAGCACACCCTCGCACTCGTAGGTGGTGGTGACGTTTTCGTCGTCGCCGAGCAGGCACAGTGACAACACGCCACCGCGAGCACCTGCCAGGGAGCCCTCTTCGCTCACCGTGGAGATGGTGTCGTGGTAGAGCAGGCTCAGGCAGACCGCACCGCTGAGGGCCTCACAGATGCCCTCGGTGGGGTTCTCGCTGGTCTCCGTCGTACCGTCCGACGAGGAGCTGGAACCGACAACCTCATCACCCAGCAGGGCGAGGACTGTCGAGTCCGAGTGGGTGCTGCCATCGTCCTCGACGGTCGCGTCGTAGCGGACGAGGTCGAGGATTTCTGAATCGTCGAGGTCGACGTTACCAACGAAGCCCGAACCGTGGTCCGGGAACTCCGGGTCCTCGGTCTCGTGGCCCTCGGAGTCATCGTCCGAGTCGAGCGGGAGCGCTGGCACAGCCTCATCAGGGACCGCATCGGTGCCTGGTACTACCGCAGGCGCCTCAGAGTCACCGACGACCGTCTTGGCTAGCTGCTCCAGGGTGTTGACGACCGGATTGTTATCGTCGAGCGGCGTCGCTTCCTGCGCCAAGGCGGTGCCAGGCACCACAAGCATCGCGGCCACCGTTCCGGCGGCCATGAGAGCCAGGCGGCGATGCCTCCTGGGCGTGCGTGACGTCATGTTCCCGTGTTCCTCCTCGTTCGAGATCTGTCCGCGAGAGGGCGGTAGGACCGGCACCGTGCACTGATGCCACCGGATCCCTCATACCTGGCGTTCGACACCCGATTACGACCGACGGTCGCCGATCTCTGGGCGATCAGGTACCGGCTCAACGACGCGGGAGTCACCACGGATACGACGAAAGCCCGGTCTATTCCCCGAACGTGGCCCTTCGGGGGTTGGTGGCTGCGTTGAGTACACAAAGAGCTGAATATATAGGCCTCTCAAACTCTAAGTTACTCCATATGGGGGAAAAATGATTATTTTTGACTACACAAAGTAAATAGTGGTTCGGTCTGGGTCTGATCATCAGCGGTTCACCTGCCGGTTCTCCTTTCGGGGAAGGGGATATCCGGTCAGGCAGTACCTGCGGCGGGTCCGTTCTGCGGAGGTGTGTTTCACTCTTCGGCGCCATGCCACCACCACCGCGCCGGATCGCCCGGATCCTCACCGTCCTCACCGTCCTCCTCCTGGGGTGGACCGGCGCCTGCGGGGATCCGGTGGCCCCTCCCGCCGGACCGGACGCACCGGGCGACCCTTCGGTGGGGGCCTCGACCGCTACCCCGGCGCCGGAGCCGCAGCCGATCGGGGACGGGCCATGTCCCTATCTGGACCGCGTGACGGTGGAAAGGGCCAACGGTCAGCGGGTGAGCGCGGTAAGGATCTCCGCGGACCAGCCGTACCCGGCTTGCTTCTTCTACCGCGGCGACGGGAGTGAGCAGTTGCTTACCTGGATCGTCGTGGCGACCCCGCAGGTGGCCGGGGCCACAGTCGATGCCGCGGCCCCGGTGGCCACCTCCGATCTGGCGGAGCTACCTGGCGGCTGGTCCGGCGGCACCCAGCCGACCTCCGAGGGGGCGGTGATCGCGGTGGCTCGCCAGGGCACTGCGGTCGTCATCACCACCAACCAGCCTCAGAGCGCCGGTGCCCGGCGGATCGCCGAACATGTGATCGCCGCCCTGGGCCTTTAACTCGAGGTCTTCAGCCGGAGTCATCGGCCGGTCAGTCAGTACTGGCCGAAGGGTGCTGCGCCCCGACTATCCCGTTGCTCGCCCGGGTGCCCGAGTTGATGTCCGGATCGCTGTCCCGCGAGCCAGGTTCTCTGGCCAGTGAGGGACGAAAGGGTTCGGGCTCGATCTCCCGCGGCCTGCGGGTCAGGATCGCTGCGCCCACCGCGCCCACGACACCCACCACGAGCAGGACCAGCCACAGCCAGCGCCTGCGGCGGCGAGGCGGCTCGGGCTCGATCCGGGTGGCGAGCTCGTGGCGCGCCTCGAGTAACCGCTCGGCCAACACATCCTGGGCGACACCCCAGCGCTGTGCCAGTGTCTCCAACGTGGGGCCCCAGTGCTCCGTGAGCACCTCCTGGGCTTGGTGCGCCCGCTCGGCCAGCGCGGTCTGGGCGGTGTCCCGAGCCCGGCGGGCATTGGCGCTCACCTTTGCCGTGTGATCGGGCATGCGCTTCGCGAGCTCCTTGCCGGCGCGTTCGGCGTTCTTGCGCGCGGCGCGCACACCACTACCCAAAGCGGCGCCGGCCCGCTCACCAGCCCGCGCGAAGGTCTCCACCTCGTTCACGTCCTCACCTCTCTCTCGCTCTGACAGCCCCCCAGCACCCCAACCGGGGTGGATGACACACCTCATCCTGCCCCGAACAGCTCCGGGGCGCGCGTGATGGCAAGATGTGTCCGGTGACTGAGAGCAATATAAATGAGACGCGCGTCACCCTGCACACCAGTGCGGGCGACATCTGCGTCACGCTTTTCCACGATCGCGCACCGAAGACGGTCGCGAACTTCATCGGACTCGCTGAGGGCAGCAAGGAGTACTCCCAGCGCAACGCCAAGGGGGAGTTGTCCGGACCCTTCTACGACGGCTCGCTGTTTCATCGGGTCATCGGGGGTTTCATGATTCAGGGTGGTGATCCGACCGGCACGGGCCGCGGCGGGCCAGGTTATCGCTTCGAAGACGAGCCCCATCGAGAGCTGCAGTTCAACAAGCCTTATCTACTGGCGATGGCCAACGCCGGGCCGAACACCAACGGCTCACAGTTCTTCATCACCGTTGGTCCCGCCACCCACCTGAACTTCAAGCACACCATCTTCGGTGAGGTGGCCGACCAGGACTCCCGCACCGTGGTGGATGCCATCGCGCGCACTCCTACCAACCCCGGTGATAACCGTCCGAAGAAAGACATCGTCATCGAACGGGTGACCGTCAAACCGGCCGGAGTGTGACCGGTCCACGGGCCAGCGGTGTAGGAGGGCCGCAGCCGATTCAGATGTGTGCCCGTCATCCGGACCGCGAGACCGGGCTGCGCTGCGTGCGATGTGATCGTCCGGTTTGCTTCGAGTGTCTCAGGGAGGCATCGGTCGGTTACCAATGCATCGACTGCGTCGCCCACGGCGTTCGTTCGGGGCGGCGTGCGACGACGATCGCGGGTGCACAGGTGACCGGCCGCTCGGTGGTGGTTCCGGTGCTGGTCGCGATCAATATCGCGATCTTCACGGTGACCGTGGCGCAGGCAGGCAGCTTGGCGAGCAATGCCTCCGCCGAGCTGTTCCGACAATGGGGTTTGTGGCCGACAGCCGTCGCGGAGGGTGAGCTGTGGCGACTTTTCACCTCGGGTTTCCTGCATTTCGGTCCGATCCACCTGGCCTTCAACATGATCGCTCTATGGGTGATCGGCCGCGACCTCGAGCAGGTACTGGGTCCGCTCCGCTTCCTGGTGGTGTACCTCGTCTCCCTGCTGGGCGGGGCGTTGGCGGTCTTCCTGTTCGAGACCGAGAATTCCACGACCGCGGGCGCCTCCGGCGCCGTGTTCGGCCTCATGGGCGGGTTGGCTGTGGTGCTGCTCCGACTGCGCCGCAGTCCAGGCCCCGCGCTGACCATCATCGCGTTGAACGTGGTGATCAGCTTTGTGTTTCCCGCGATCTCCATCCTCGGTCATCTCGGGGGCCTGGTGTTCGGTGCGGCGGTTACCACCGGGATGGTCTACGCTCCCCGAGAGCGACGGACGGCGGTGCAGGTGGGAGTCGTACTCGCGTTACTGGCGGTGATCGTAATCGGAGTCGTGGTGCGGACCGCGCAGTTCCCGATCTTTCTGAGGTAGCGCGCGCCCGACTATTCAGTTGTCCACAGGGCTTGTCCACAGTGGGGATGAATGCCAGGCGTGTGTTTCGCAGGCGTCCGGCTTGGTTGGTCAGCGCATGTCGCCTCGGCTGAGGATGGGCGGGCTAACGCCAGCGCATGGTCATGAGCAAACCGGTGATCATCAAAGCGAACCCGATCAGAAAGTTGAAGTTACCCAGGTCGCTCATCAGCGAGATCTGATCACCGGCCAGATAATTGACCACCAGCCAAGCCAGGCCGAGCAGCATCATTCCCAGCATCACCGCCACGTAGAACGGGTGCGAAGGGCCGGCCGCACGGGCCTTTACCGGCGTGCGCCGGTCGGCTGGGGGAGTGTAGACGGACTTCTTCCGGACCTTCGACTTCGGCATGGTCGTCCTCGTTCGGCGTGCGGGCCGTGCGGCACCGAGTGGGTGGTGTTGACACGTTAACGTAGTGCCGGTTCGCCAGGCGGCACTGTGTGTCGTGAGGCGCCGGAAGTCCGTGACTCGTCCCGGCTGCAGGAGGTACCGCGGTGACCCACGTGCTGTCCCCCGTGAGAAGCGCCCCACCACCGCGCAGGCGGGGCGACGGCCTGCGGGCGATGATCCGTGGGGTGGGCGAGATGCTCATCACGCTGGGCGTGGTGGCGCTGCTGTTCGTGTTCTACGCCGTCTATGTCACCGATTGGTCCTCCGCCGAGAAACAACAGGATGCCACCACCGAGCTCGATGATGCCTGGCACAACCCGCGCGGTCGGGTTGATCGGCCCATCGAGGGCGAGGGAATCGCCAAGCTGTACATCCCCTCCTTCGGGTCCGACTTCGTGTTCACGGTGTTGGAGGGAACCACGCCGGACACCCTGGAGGCCGGGCCCGGGCATTACGTGGACACGGCGATGCCCGGGCAACCGGGCAACTTCGCGGTGGCTGGGCACCGGGTCGGCAAGGGGTCTCCGTTCAATGATCTGGACCTGCTGTCCTCCTGCGACGCCATCGTCGTGGAGACGGTCGATCAGTGGTTCGTCTACCGGGTGCTACCACTGCAAGGGGAGGCCGATGAATGGGCCACGGGCAGGGGGACCGCACAGCAGTGCGCGGGCGTCGGCCCGCTCTCCGGTTCGTATGCAGACGTGATCGGTAAGCAGATCGTGCTGCCCTCGCAGACCGAAGTGATCGCCCCGGTGCCCGGGCAGCCCGGTCTGATTCCCCCCGCCGATCAGGCCGGGCTGATCACGCTGACCACTTGCCACCCGCAGTTCTCCGCGCGGGAGCGGCTCATCGTGCACGGCGTGCTGGTCGCCCAGTACTCGAAGGCCGCAGGTCAGCGGCCGGCCGAGCTGGTTGCTAGTCTTTAGCGTCCTGGTTTTGGTGAGGAGAGCATGTACGGCTGGATCTGGCGGCAGTTACCGGGGCCGCGTGCGGTGAAGGTGGTGGAGGCGCTGCTGCTGGTCACTGCGGTGGTGGCACTCCTGATGTTCGTGGTGTTCCCCTGGGCGGAACCCCGATTGCCGTTCAACCAGGTCACGACGGGCTGACAACCCACAACGGCCGGAAAATCCGGGGCAGCTCAACGGTACCGTGGCCAGGTGCAGATCCTGGTGATCGACAATTACGACAGCTTCGTCTACAACCTCGTGCAGTATTTGGCCCAATTGGGGGCGCAGTGCGTGGTGCGGCGAAACGATGCCGTCCGAGCCGGGGACGTCGCCGCGGCGGACGGAGTATTGATCAGCCCCGGACCGGGCACGCCGGAGCGTGCCGGGGCGAGTATGGATGTCGTTCGGGACTGCGCGGACCGGGACTGCCCACTGCTCGGGGTGTGTCTGGGACACCAGGCGATCGCCGTGGTGTGGGGGGCCACGGTGGCGCGAGCTCCGGAGTTGCTGCACGGCAAGACCTCGCTGGTGCATCACGACGGCTCCGGTGTCCTTGCCGGTTTACCGCGGCCATTCGTGGCCACCCGCTACCACTCACTGACCGTGCGCCCCGAGACGGTTCCCGACGAGCTGACGGTGACCGGCCGCACCGAGTCGGGTGTGGTGATGGCGATGCGACACCGGACGCTGCCGGTTCATGGCGTGCAGTTCCACCCGGAGTCGGTGCTCACCGACGGTGGGCACCGGTTGCTGGCGAACTGGCTGCGCAGTGCGGGGGCCGAAGTACCCGAGCAGCGGGTGATCGAGCTGGAGACCGGCATGCGTGAGCTGGTCTCCGCCGCAGCGATGCCCTGACGACGGACCACCCCGCACCGTGCAAGGGAAGCGGACACACCGGGCATGGGAGACGGACACGCGGGGGTGGGGTTAGCCGTTGCTGTTGCTGGGGAAGATCCGGGTGGAGGTGGTCGTGGTGCTGCCGTCCTGCTCGCCGACGGTGATGGTGATGGTCTGGTCGGGAGTGAACCCACTGCCCTCCTCGACGTCCTGATCGAGGATCAGACCGACGTCGTCCTCGTCGTCCACTGTGGCGGTGACCACGGTGAAGCTGCCGGTCCAGCCCAGCCGTTCCAGGATGGTCTGTGCCTGCTCGGGGGTCCTCCCGAGCAGATCGGGCATGGTCAGTTCGTTCCCGCGCGACACGGTGAGCGTCACGGTGCTGCCTGGCTCGACCTCGGTACCCCCGGCGGGATCCTGGCTCAGCACCTCGCCCTGCGGCCGTGCGGAGTCCACTTCCTGTATCTGGGGGGTGAGCCGGGCTCCGGAGATGTTGCGTTGGGCCTGTTCGATGCTGGTGCCGACCACGTCGGGCACGGCCACGGTCTGCGGGGGGACGCCGATCGTGATGGTCACCTCGGTGCCCTTCGCCAGTTGGCTTCCGGCCGGTGGATCCTGAGCGACGACCCGACCGACCTGGGCGTCGTCGGAGACGTCCTGCTGGCGCTGGGTGGGAGACAGCACCAAGCCGAGTCCCTGCAGTGACGTCTGCGCCTGCCCGCTGTCGAGCCCGAGCAGGTTGGGCACCTCCACCTCGTTCGGGCCCGCGCCGACGTCGAGCCGGATCGTCTCCCCCAACAGCGCCGTACCCGAGGGATCCATCCTGATCACCCGGTCGATGTTCTCCCGGGTCGACTCCACGAGGTTGCGTTCGGTCCGGAAACCGGCGTCGTTGAGGGTCTGCTGGGCTTGCAGCAGCGGCTGACCGACCACGTTGGGCACGGTGATCGGCTCGGGTGCACCGTCGGTGAACAGCAGCAGGAACATGATGATGACGCTGGCGAGTACCGCCGCACCGAGAATCCAGATACCCGGCCGGGACCGCCGCTGGTCGTACTCCGGTTCTCCGGCCGGCGCCGGCCGGTGCCGGGTGGCCTTGATCATATGGGTGGGCCCGGCGTCCAGCATCGAGGTGCGGTCGGCGTCGGTCATCACCATCGGTGCCATCGGCCGCTGGCCGGCCAACGCGCGGACCATGTCCGAGCGCATCTCGGCCGCGGACTGGTACCGGTTGGCCGGGTTCTTGCTCATCGCCCTGAGCACCACGGCATCCATCGCCGGTGAGACACCCGGATGCTGATGGGAGGGTGGGATGGGGTCTTCACGGACGTGTTGGTAGGCCACCGCGACCGGGGATTCTCCGGTGAAAGGGGGTTCCCCGGTGATCAGTTCGTAGAGCACGCAACCCGCGGCGTAGACGTCGGAACGGGCGTCCACCGGCTCACCACGGGCCTGTTCGGGAGACAGGTACTGGGCGGTACCGATCACGGCCGCGGTCTGGGTGAGACCTTGGCCGTCGGCCAGCGCCCGGGCGATACCGAAGTCCATCACCTTGACCGCACCACTGTTGGTGATCATGATGTTGGCCGGTTTGACGTCCCGGTGGATGATGCCGCCCCGATGGCTGAAGTCCAGCGCGGCGCAGACATCGGCCATCGTCTCCAGGGCGCGCTGCTCGTCCATGGGGCCCTCGGTCTTGACGATGTCGCGCAGCGTCCTGCCGTCGACGAATTCCATCACGATGTAGGGCAACGGGCCGTAGTCGGAGTCGGTCTCACCGGTGTCGTACACCGCGACGATCGCGGGGTGGTTCAGCGCAGCGGCGTTCTGGGCCTCCTTGCGGAAGCGATGCTGGAATTGCGGGTCGCGGGCGAGGTCGGCACGCAGCACCTTGACGGCCACGTCTCGGCCCAGGCGGATGTCGCGGCCGCGGTGCACCTCGGACATGCCCCCGTAGCCGAGCGTCTCGCCCAGCTCGTAACGCTGCGACAGCAGTCGGGGTGTGGTGGTCATTGCGCGGCCGTCCCACTCGTGGTCCGTGATCCGCTCCTTGTGGCGCGGGACCTCATCATGCCTGTTAACCGATTGTGACCCGATGGGGACCGACTGCTCACCATCCCCTCCAGCAGATCAAGGTGATGTCCGACCCGGACGGCGCTCTCGCGAACGCTGGATCCGTGTAGGTGACCCGACAGTCGGATTGATCCTCCGGATCGATTTCCTCCCCGTCCAGGTCGACCACCTGCGGCTGCAATCCCTTGCCCTCCGCGATAGCTACGGCCTCATCGGCTGGCTTCCCCGCGTAATCGCCCGAGGAGATTGTAATCAGCTCGGGCTCTTCTTCGGTCGGAGTCGGCTCGGTAGTCAATTCCGGTTCGGTAGTCGGTTCCGGTTCGGTAGTCGGTTCGGTAGTCGTCGGTTCCGGTTCGGCGGAGGTTGATTCACCGGCAATGGGGGCCGCATCGGTGGAGCGCACCACGTCGCGGATCAGGTAACCGGCCAGCACGAGCAGGAGCACGATGAACAGGGCGATCACGATGCCGCGTGTGGTGTTCCGCCCGTCGGAGCGCCGTGGCGGCCCGTAGCCGGCGGGGCGGGACAGGGGGTACGGACCGGACTGTGTCCCGGACGGGAGCAACGCGGTCTGCGACGGATGGCGACCTAGCGTGGCGGTACCTGCCATGCCGGCGGGAGGCGGCAGCCTATGCCCGACCCGGACTGCGGCGACCGCCGCGGCGAACTCCCCGCCGCTGCCGTAGCGCAGCCGCGGGTCCTTGGCCAGGGTGGTCTCGATCAGTGCGCGAACCTCCGCAGGAACGTCCGCGGACAGCGGCGGTGGTGGTTCGTGGATGTGCTTGAGCACGACAGCGATCGCGCTGTCCGCCGGGAAGGGGCGCTGGCCGGCCAGGCATTCGTAGCCCACCACGCCGAGCGAGTAGATGTCGCTGGCCGGACCGGCCCGCTGCCCAGAAGCCTGCTCCGGCGCGATGTAGTGCGCGGTGCCCATCACCATGCCTTGGCGGGTCACCGCGGCGGCGTCCGCGGCCTTGGCGATGCCGAAGTCGGTGAGTTTCACCCGTCCGGTGGGAGTGATCAGCATGTTGGCCGGTTTGATGTCACGGTGTACGAGGCCGCGTTCATGGGCGGCCTGGAGCGCATCACCGGCTTGGCCGAGAATGTCGAGCGTGCGCTCCACGGGCAACCGTGGACTGCGCGTGAGGATGGTGGCCAGCGAGTCCCCGTCCACCAGTTCCATGATGAGAAAAGCCCCGGACGCCGGGGCGTTCGCTGTCGCGGGCTGCGTCTCGCCGTAGTCGTGCACCGCGGCGATACCGGGATGGTTCAGCGACGCGGTCAGCCGCGCCTCGGTATGGAAGCGGTCCCGGAACTCAGGGTCACCGGACAGCTCCGCCTTGAGAACCTTGACCGCGACCTGGCGGTCCAGCCGGGTGTCGGCGGCCTGCCACACCTCGCCCATCCCGCCGACGGCGATGCGTCGTTCCAGACGGTAGCGCTGCGCGAGTAGCTGGCCAGTGGTCAACGTCATCCGGACACCGCCGGGCAGCGCTGTGGGGGCACCATCATCACCGGCCACCCTGTAGCGCAGCTCCGATGACGGCGCGGCCGATCGGCGCGGCCAGTGACCCACCGGTCGCCTCCAGACCCCGATCGCCACCGTCCTCGACCAGCACCGCGATCGCCACCTGAGGGTTCTCGGCGGGCGCGAAGGCCACGTACCAGCCATGCGGCGGAGTGTTCTTGGGGTCGGCGCCGTGCTCGGCGGTACCGGTCTTCGCGGCGATGCGCACTCCCTCGATCTTGCCCTGGTCACGGTAGCTGTTCTCGGCGGCCACCATCATGTCCCGGACCTTGGTGGCGGTGGCGCCTGACATCGCCCGTTGCTCCTCCTCCGGATCGAACTCATCCAGCACGCTCAGGTCCGGAGCCAGGATTTTGCGCACCAGTTGGGGCTGCATGCGGACCCCGTCGTTGGCGATCGTGGCGGCGATCACGGCGTTCTGCAGCGGGGTGAGTGCCACGTCGCGCTGCCCGATGGAGGACTGCTGCAGCGCGGCGACGTCGGGAATGTCGCCCAGCGTGGAGGGCGCGATCTCGATCGGGATTTCGAGGTCCTGTTCCCCGATGCCGAACTGTTCGGCCTGCTTGCGCAGGTCGTCCTCGCCGACCGTGGTGACGAGTTGCGCGAAGGCCGTGTTGCAGGAACGCACCAACGCCTCGGTGAGCGTGGCGGTCTGGCCACCGCCGCAGGGCCGGTCGGCGAAGTTGCGCAGGTTGGTCGCGGTGTCCTCCAGCTCCAAGGCGGCCGCCGCGGTCAGCGCAGTGTCCGGATCGGCCTTGTCGTTCTCCAGCGCGGCCGCGGTGACCACCAGCTTGAACGTCGACCCCGGCGGGTACGTCGCTTCCACGGCCCGGTTGGTCAGCGGGGAACCGTTGTTCTTCGAGACCGCGGAGTTCCATGCGGATTCCTGCTCCGCGCTGTCGTGCGAGGCCAGCCCGTTCGGATCGTAGGAGGGGGTCGAGACCATCGCGAGTATCTCGCCGGTATCCGGCTTGATCGCCACCACCGAACCGGTGTAGCCCCGGCTGATCAGCTCGTCATAGGCGACCTGCTGCACCGCCGGGTTGACGGTGAGCTCCACGCTGCCGCCGCGCGGATCCCGCCCGGTGAACAGATCTGAGACCCGCTGTACGAACAGGCTGCCGTCAGATCCGTTGAGTACCGAGTCCATGGCCTTCTCCACGCCGCCCGCGCCATAGCGCAGCGAGTAATACCCGGTGACCGGGGCATAAGGCGGGCCGTCGAGATAGGTGCGGGTGAAGCGCAGTGGCCCGCCGGTCTCCACCGAATTGGCCACCGACAGCCCACCCGCGATGATCTGGCCGCGTTGCCTGCCGTACTCGTCCAGCAGCACCCGGCGGTTTCGGGTGTCGGAGCGGTACTCGTCGGCCTTGACCACCTGGAGGTAGGTGGCGTTGGCCAGGAGCAGGACGATCATCCCCATGACGGCCAGCGCGACCCGGCGAAGGGGAGTTTTCACGGTCGCTTCACCATCTCGGTGTTTGCCTCGGCCAGCGGAGCCACGGGCTTGCGCGACGCGGCAGGGGCAGGCGCGCGCGCCGAATTGGAGATCCGCAGCAACAGGGCCACCAGGATGTAGTTGGCCAGCAGGGACGAGCCGCCATAGGACAGGAACGGCGCGGTGAGCCCGGTCAGCGGGATCAGCTTGGTCACCCCGCCGACCACCACGAACACCTGCAGCCCGATCGCGAAGGACAACCCGGCGGCGAGCAGCGTGCCGAAGGTGTCACGCACGGTGAGAGCCGTGCGCATCCCGCGCATCACCACGAGCAGATAGGTGAACAGCACCGCGGCCAGGCCGACGAAACCCAGCTCCTCACCGATCGCGGCGGTGATGAAGTCGGTGTGTGCCTCGGGCACCAGGTCGGGGCGGCCGGCGCCGAGGCCGGTGCCGAAGACCCCGCCGGTGCCCAGTCCGAACAGCGACTGCGCCATCTGGTATCCGGCACCGCCGTAGTCGGAGAACGGGTCCAGCCACGCGGTCACCCGACCCTGCACGTGCGCGAACAGCGCATGCGCGAGCACGGCGCCCCCGACGAAGAAGGAAAGCCCGATCACCAACCAGGCGATCCGTTCGGTGGCGATGTAGATGAGCACCAACACGATGCCGAAGAACAGCAGTGAGGATCCCAGGTCCTTCTCCAGCACCAGGACACCGAGCGACAACCCCCAGGCCACCAGCAGGGGGGCCAGGTCGCGGGGCCTCGGCAGTTCCATGCCGAGCACCTTTTTGCCCGCGGTGTTGAACAAGTCCCGCTTGGTCACCAGGAACGAAGCAAAGAAGATCATCAGCAGGATCTTGGCGAACTCACCGGGCTGGATGCCCAGACCGCCGAACCGCAGCCAGATCTTCGCACCGTTGACCTCGGAGATCGAGCTGGGTAGCAGGCCGGGAAGAGCCAGCAGGACCAACCCGGCCAACCCGGCCGTATAGCCGTAGCGGGTTAGCATGCGATGGTTGCGGACCAGGATCAGGACGGCGACGAACAGGCCCAGGGCGAGCGTGGTCCAGGCGATCTGCCGGGGTACATCACCGGCCGGAATCGGATCGCCGACCGCAGCCGCCTCCGCGGCCTCGGCCAGGTCGAGCCGGTGGATGAGCACCAGCCCCAGCCCGTTGAGCAACGCGACGCAGGGCAGGATGAGCGGGTCGGCGTAGGGAGCCAGAATCCGCACCGCGATGTGCGCGACGGCGAACAGGCCGAGATAGGCGGCGCCGTAGTAGAGCAGCGAGCGGGTGAGCTCATTCGCCTGGTTGAGTTCCACCAGCACCAGTGCCGTGGTCACCACGACCGCGGCGAAGGCCAGCATGGCCAGTTCCAGATTGCGGTTGATGGCGGGTGGTGAGGCAGGTGCTGAGCCGGTGTCGGTGGCGGGAGCAATGGTGGCCATCAACGCACCATCCGGCAGTCCACTTCGGGTGGCGAAGGGACCTCAGGCAACGGCGTACCGGTGGTCGTGCTCGGGGACTGGGTCTCGGTGGGCTGCCCTGGGGTGGGTTGCCTGCTGGTTGGCTGATTTGAGGTCGGCTGACCCGCGGGTAGCTGATCCTCGGGTGCCGGTGGCACGTTGCCGGCGCCTGCCGCGGCTTTGGTGCCGATTTCGTTTTCGGCGCATAACGGCAACAGATCGTTCTCCCGCAGCCGGGCCATGATCTCGCGGGTGCCGGCCAGTCCGGAGTTGCTGATGATCCCGCGCCTGACCTCGACCTGACGGGCTTTCACCAAATCGTCCAGAAAGAGCGTCTCGCAGCCCGAATCCTGAGCGGGGCAGCTGCCCTCGGCCATGGTGTGCAGGCCCAGGCCGAGCACGTCGTCCGGGACCCCCTGGAAGATCACCACTTCACCATCGCTGGTGGCCCCTACGTAGTACTGGCCGAGCACCCACGCCGAGGCGGCCGCAGTGACCCCGCCGAGCAGCGCGAGCAGCACTGCCAGGCCGAGCAACGTGCGGCGCCGTCGTCGACGACGAAGTCGCGGGTCGGGCAGGGGGGGCACGGCGGGGCCGATCCGCTGGGGTTCCGGGCGCGGTAGCGTGGTCGTCGCAGCGCGCGAGGCAGCTGAGTCCGGCTGGGGATCCTCGACGCCGTCGCCTGCGGCCCCACCGATGATGGGCGCGTCCTCGCCGTACTCGACATCCACCACGTCGGCCACGATGCAGGTGACGTTGTCCGGACCACCGCTCTTGAGAGCCAGTTCGATGAGCCGGTCCGAGCACCTGTGCGGATCGGCGATCTGCAGCGCCTCGGCGAGGGTCTCGGCGCTCACCACCCCCGACAAGCCGTCGGAGCACAGCAGGTAGCGATCACCGGCACGGGCTTCCCGGACGGTGAGCGACGGTTCCACGTCGTGTCCGGTGAGCGCCTTGAGCAGTAGTGAGCGTTGCGGATGGTGGTTGGCCTCGTCCTCGGTGATCCGGCCCTCGTCGATCAGGGACTGGACGAATGTGTCGTCGTGGGTGATCTGGTTGAACACCCCGTCCCGCAGCAGATAGGCCCGGGAGTCGCCGACATGCGCCAGACCGATCTTGTTGCCGCCGAAGAGCACCGCGGTGAGCGTGGTGCCCATTCCTTCCCGTTCCGGGTCCTCGCGGACCAATTCGTTGATGGCGGCATTGCCGGCCCGGGTGGCCTGGTGCAGCTGGTCGAGCAGGTCGTTGCCGGGCTGGTCGTCGTCGAGGGGGGCGAATGCCGCGATGACGACTTTGGACGCGACCTCCCCCGCCGCGTGGCCGCCCATCCCATCGGCCAGAGCCAGCAGTCGAGGGCCCGCATAGACCGCGTCCTGGTTGTTCTGCCGGACCAGGCCACGGTCGCTACGGGCGGCGTAGCGGAGGACCAGAGTCATGAGCGCAGCTCGATCACCGTCTTGCCGATGCGGATCGGGACCCCGGGCGGGACCCTCGTTGGTCCGGTGACCTTAGCCCGGTCCAGATAGGTGCCGTTGGTGGATCCCAG
>JBOHHD010000013.1:0-1591 GCA_050700515.1 Pseudonocardiaceae bacterium | reverse complement strand
ACCCGGTGCTGCGAGGACCGGAGTCGCGCGGGCCAGACTTTCGGTGCGCGGGAGGTGGGCAGGGTGGCACGGCGTCGCCCGTGCGCAACCTACTCGGGATCCCACCTCAGAGTGCCCGCGCACCTGGTGGGTCACCTCGTGGTCACAAACACCGTCGGCGGGGGGACCGCGGTCGGATGCGCCACGAGGTGACCGGCTGGGGGCCAGGGAGCCGGCCGCTTGGAAACCCAGCGAACGGGGCTGCGTCGGGTGCCGACCCCGCCCCCCGGGCGTTCTGGACCGTGGCGCGAGCCCGGCACACACCACGGAAGGGCTGAACACATGCTATGAACGTCCACCTTGAATCCCCATCTGGCGGCCCATACGATCAAGTGCCATGAACCTATTAAATGGAAGTACAAACAGTAAATATCCTGTCTGAGTGAACCGCTCATGTACTCTCCGTGACTCCTGGAAAGGACTGCGAATGACCACCCCGTCTCCGGCGCCGGGCATCCAGCGACGCCAGCTCGGCAACGAGCTACACCGGCTCCGCGAGGTTGCCGGGCTCACCCAGGAGCAGGCCGCCGAGAGTCTCGGCAAGGCTCCCAACAAGATCAGCCGGACGGAGACCGGTCAGGTCAGCATCGCCAAGACCGACCTGGACGCCTTGCTGCGGCTCTACCAGGCATCGGAAAAGGACGCGGCGTGGTGCCGGGAGCTGGCCAAGGGCACTCGGCGCCGTCGCACCCGGGCCATGGCGGAAACCACCCTGTACCTGGGGCCGAAATGGTTCCGCGCGTTCCGCGACCTCGAAGAGGGCGCCTCGCAGATCACCCAGGTCGGCTCGGAGATCGTGCCCGGCAACCTGCAGACCGAGAACTACACCCGGGCGATGTTCCTCAGCCAGGGCAGCCACCCCGACCACCAGACCATGGAGGACACCGTGCGGGTGCGCCGGGACCGGCAGGGATTGCTGACCCGGGAGAACGCGGCGCAGTTCACCTTCGTACTCAGCGAGTCGGTGCTGCGCCGGGAGATCGGCGGCCCGAAGGTGATGCGCGAACAGCTGCGCCACCTCGCCGAACTGGCTCAGCGACCCAACGTGGACATCCAGGTTGTTCCGTTCAACACACTGTCCTACGAGCCCCTCTGCTACGACTTCGTCGTGCTGCGGTTCGACTACAACTCGGCTACCGACATCGCCTACGTCGAGCTGTACGAAGACGGCTTCTGCCTGGACAAACCGGAGGCAGTACGCCGCTACGTTGAGCTGCAACGACGGCTGCAGGCCATCGCTCTGGGGCCGGTGGAGTCGCGTAACCTCATCGTGGAACTGGCTGGCCAGTTCGCTGCGAGATCAGACTAAGAAGGGCTACCGATTGTCAACCGCATCCTTCCAGGACGGAGCTTGGTTCACGTCCAGCTACACCACCGGCGGGATGAACGACTGCGTCGAAGTCAACTACTCACTGCCGGGTCACGTAGGGGTCCGTGACTCCAAATTCGGCCCCAGCAGCCCAGTGTTGGCGTTTCCCACCACACAGTGGGTCCATGTCCTCACCGCAATCCAGGACAGCACCCTCGACGCCTGACCCTCCCCGCGCCGAGG
>JBOHHD010000012.1:0-4901 GCA_050700515.1 Pseudonocardiaceae bacterium | reverse complement strand
GGCACGCCGTACTCGATCAGCCCGTCCGGGTGATCGAGAAATTCGACCGTGTGCACCCCGACCTCGGTGGCTCCCGCCCGCTGCTCGGCCTCCCGCAGCGGCCCGGCGCGATCCGGGGCGGTCCCGTCGATCCCCGCCTCACCCCGGGTCACCAACAGATAAGCGAACTCCCGCCCCTCCGACGTCCACGCCGCGATCGCGCCGGCCGCGCCGTACTCGAGGTCGTCGGGATGAGCCACGATCCCCAACCCGCGCTGCCAATCGGTGGGCATCGGAAGCAGTGATTCCTCTGGCATGGCGCCAACCTTGCCACGCCGGGAGGGCGGATATGCGCGCATTGATCCATTGCTTCGACACGCCACCCGGCGACGGAATACACCGACTCCGGTAGCGCACCGGCGCCGGGTGCTCCCCGAGAAGTAGCCGCAAAGCCTCCCCTGGCCCGATGACGCGGCACCGCCTCCGCAGCAACATGGGCACCACCAACGACCGGGAGGTCACCGATGAGCACAACCAGCACCACCGGAGGGATCCGCGCCTCCGACACCGAGCGCGAGCACGTCGCGCGGATCTTGCGGGCTGCGACCGGGGCAGGGCTGTTGACCCTCGATGAGGTCGAGGACCGGCTGGCTACCGGATACGCCGCGCGATTCCGCCACGAGCTGGACCCCTTGACCGCAGATCTGCCCGACCCCGGCCGACTGTTGGCGCAAACCCCCCAGGCACACACCGCCGCACGCCTCAGACTGACCCGGCACGCGATGCTTGTCGCGCTGCTCGCCACGCTGCTGGTAGCGGCGTGGTTCGGATCGGGCGTCGACTTCTTCTGGCCAGTGTGGCCGATCGCCTTCCTGGTCTTCGGTCTGGCCCGGCACGCCCACCGGGTATACCCGGGAGCCCCCGTATGAACACCAGGTCAGAAGCCGTGAGTGGCATTGCGGGCTATAGCACCGAATGCCACTCACGGGTCCTCGTGCAGACCAGCAAGCTGACCAAGCATTACCGCAGTATCACAGCCGTCGACGGGGTGGACCTGATGGTGCGCCGCAGCGAGCCGCCGAGTCGGCGCCCGGGACATTCCCGCCGGCCACCGAGCTCGCTCAGGGACTCGTCTCGGGCCGGTTGATCCCCGGGGTGCTGCTGACCCACCGTGATGTGACGTGAACCTCGTAGGCTCGGAGGTCGTGCGCACCCCGCAGATCACTCTGACCGCCAGGCTGTCCACCTCGGCGCTGGATGCCCGGCGCGGTGTGGTCCGGCTGCACCCCGAGGTGCTCGACATCTTGGGCCTGCGGCCGTGGGATGCCGTGCGGCTCACCGGAGCCCGGGTCAGTGCGGCGCTGGCGGCCGCCGGGCAGACCACGCCCGGGACCGCACTCGTCGACGACCTCACCCTGTCCAATCTGGGGCTTACCGACGGCTCGGAGGTGGTGCTCGCACCGGTACAGGTACCTGCGGCACGCTCGATCACGGTCGCGGGTTCCACGTTGGCCAATCGTTCGGTGAGTCCCGAGACGCTGCGGCTCGCCCTGGCGGGCAAGGTGCTCACCACCGGGGATGCGGTCTCCTTGCTCCCGCAGGATGTCGCGCCCGGCGCGGACGTGGCGGGGGTGCGCGGACGGCTGGCCGCGGCGATCGGGATGACCTGGACCAACGAGCTGCTCACGGTGACCGCCACCGATCCGCAGGGGCCGGTCGCCCCGCATCCGTCCACGGTGATCTCCTGGCGCGACGGTCCCAGCACCGGGGACCTGCCCGCGCCGAGATCCCGCCCGGACCCCACGCCGGCGAAGCCGAAGCCACCAGAACCGAAGCCACCAGAACCGAAGCAGGCAGCGCCGAGCGTGCCTGCCGTGGCCGACCTGGTGGGCGCCCAGGACGCGACCCGACGGCTGACGGAGTGGCTGGAACTCACCTTTCGCCGCCCGGAGCTGCTGCGCAGGCTTGGCGCCGGCACCCACCTCGGGGTGGCGATCCATGGCCCCGAAGGAGTCGGCAAGGCCACGATGGTTCACGCGGTGGCCCGCGCCACCGGGGCACAGGTAGTGGAGCTGGCCGCGCCCAGCGTGGCAGCCCTGGAACCCGGAGCCGCCGCCCAGCGGGTGCACGACGCCGTGGCGCTCACCCGTCAGCCGTGCGTCCTGCTGATCACCGACGTGGAGACGCTGCTGCCCGCCACCAACCCGCCCCCGCTGGCCACGGTGGTGCTCGACACCCTGCGAGCGGCGCTGGACGGCGGCGATGTCGCGCTCGTGGTCACCACCGCGCATCCGGAATCGGTGGACCCTCGGCTGCGGGCGCCCGATCTGGTGGACCGCGAGCTGTCGCTGCCGCTGCCCGACGGTCGCACCCGCACCGCACTGCTGCGGGTCCTGCTGCAGGAGGTACCACTGGCCCCTGATGTCACGCTCAGCGCCATCGGTGAGCGCACTCCGGGGTTCGTGGCCGCCGACCTCATCGCGCTGCGCCGTGAGGCCGCAGTACGGGCCGCGCTGCGCCACTCGTCCGAGGCTGTCGGATCGGGACATTCGTCAGTCGAGACCGAGCTCGTGATCGCCCAGCAGGACCTGATTGACGCGCTGGACACCGTCCGCCCGATCTCGATGTCCACCTCCGACACGGTGGCCACCGGCGGGCTGACGCTGGACGACGTCGGTGATATGGCTGAGACCAAGCAGGCGCTGACCGAGACGGTGCTGTGGCCGCTGCGCTACCCGGACTCGTTCACCCGCCTCGGGGTGGACCCACCCCGGGGCGTGCTGCTCTACGGCCCACCGGGCTGCGGCAAAACCTTCCTGGTGCGGGCGCTGGCCGGCACGGGATCGCTCAACGTGTTCACCGTCAAGGGCGCCGAACTGCTGGACAAGTGGGTCGGGGAGTCCGAGCGGGCGGTGCGCGAGCTGTTCCGCCGCGCCGCCGACGCCGCACCCGCGCTGGTGTTCCTCGACGAGCTCGACGCGCTGGCGCCCCGCCGCGGCGGTTCCTCGAATTCCGGTGTCACCGACCGGGTGGTGGCCGCGCTGCTCACCGAGCTGGACGGGACGCAACCGCTGCGCGACGTGGTGGTGCTCGGCGCCACCAACCGCCCCGAGCTCATCGACCCCGCCTTGTTGCGACCCGGCCGGATGGAGCGGCTGGTGTACGTACCCCCGCCGGACGCCGACGCCCGCGCCGCGATCCTGCGCTCCGCCGCACGCAACACCCCCCAGGCCGGCGACGTGGACATCGACGCGCTGGCGGCCGAACTCGATGGTTATTCCGCCGCCGACTGCGCCGCCCTGATCCGCGAAGCCGCACTCACCGCGATGCGCCAATCCATCCAAGCCACCGAAATCACCGCAGCACACCTGGTGGCCTCCCGTGCCACGGTGCGCCCCTCCCTGGACCCCGCCCAGCTTGCCGAACTGGAGGCATATGCAGCGGGTCGTGGCTGACGCCCCAGCTCGGGGAATGGACTTGCCGCCATATACGCCACCACAAAGTCATCACGGTTCCCATCCAGGTGATATGCACTTCTACACACCGAGACGGATATCTCCGAATTCTGTAGCAGTGTGTGATGAAAAAGGCGGCCAACCTCCCCCAAAGGAGGGGTATCGAGAATTATAGAGGGAAGTCTAGGCTGGGGTATACAGAACACCACCACGTTGAAATAGGCTGATCAGATCGATCCCGATCGCAGAGGAAGCAATACTGGGTCAGCGTCGGCCTGTCTTAAGACGTAATGAGGAGCCTGGCGTTCTGGGTAAATTTCTGCACGGATTTCGGCAGGGCAAACCCACGGAAATGGAATCTCCGACACGCACGGACAAAAGACTTGGAGACTGAGACAAGATGTGGCTACCATTCCTCATTGGTGTTGTCACCGCCCCGCTAGTGGGAAAGATCGTTAAACCGCTGGTGCGGGGTACCGTCAAAGCAACCGTTGGGGCCGGATTACAGATAAAGAAGCTGGCTGCGGAGGCGGCCGAGGACGTGCAGGATCTCGCTGCCGAGGCGAGCGCACAGTTCGCCGCCGCCGAGGTGGCGGAGAAGCAGGCTGAGCTTTCTGCTACCGCACCTAAGATCACGGCGCGGCCCGCTGTCACTACCCCCAAGAAGATTTAGCAGCTTAGCCAGCAGCTGACCACTCGGCCGCCACGGAACTGTTCCCTCGTCACTGTTCCCTCGTCGATGGGTGCCATCGACGAGTGCTGTTGGCTGCCCAACTTCGACTCCGAGGACTGTGACCTATGCCATCGGTAGTGGTGGATGCCCGCAGGAAGAGCTGGCAGAAGGCACTGAGAGTGCGACCACGATCGGTTGTTCCCGGCCGTCAGCGTTGGGATGTGGAGGCGGTGCTGGGTCGCCCTGGTGTCGCTGAGCTGCTGGAGGCGCGCCTGCGGGAATCGCCTGGCGTGGAAATGGTGCGGGCGAACCCGGTCACCGGCCGGTTGCTGGTGTGTCATGACCCCACGTTGAGCGGTGCGGACATCGGGCGGCGGGTCCGGGAAGCGGTGGCGCTGGTGCTCCGGCGGATCGCGCTGAGGGTGGCTGGTTCCTCGGGAGCCAAGCGTGGTGTGGCTCCGGCGCGGGGAGCACACCACCGGACCGGTGCCGTGGCATTGGTCGTGGCCGGTGGCGCGGCGGGAGCCGTGGCGGGGTGGAGGTTGCTTCGTCGGTCACCACTGGCGCGGGTAGGGGGGGTGGTCGCGGCGACGGTGGTCGTCATCTGGCGTGCCTGGCGACGATCCCGCCGTTCTCACCAGGACTCGACTGCATCGGTCAGCGCCGCCCGGCATCCTCTGCTGCGCATTGTGGGACCGCGTAAGCGCAGGTTCTACTTGGCGTCGTTGCTGTCGGTTCTCGGACAGCTTTTGGAGATGGCGCCCGCTTTGTTCCTGGGCTGGATTCTGTTGGTG
>JBOHHD010000011.1:0-4447 GCA_050700515.1 Pseudonocardiaceae bacterium | reverse complement strand
GGCGTCGGCATTGCGCAGTGCTCTGGACCTGGGTCCGGCCGTGCACGGTGACCGCCTCGGCGTCGCGGCCGCCACGCTGACCCTGCTGGCGAACTCCGCCGACGACGAGCCGTTGTTCATCGCGGTGGATGACGCGCACCTGCTCGATCTCCCGTCGCTGGAGGCTCTGGTCTTCTCGATCCGCCGGATGCGCGCAGAACGGATAGCGGTCGTGCTCACCGCTCGCTGCGCCGTCGATGTGACATCGGAAGCGCAGCGGTGGCTGGCCGCGCTACCGGAGATCGCGTTGGGCGGTCTGGACTTCACGGCGGCCAAGCAGTTGGTGGCCGATCGAGGTGCGCTGTCCAACGCTATGTGGGAGGCGACCGCCGGTAACCCGCTCGCGTTGCTGGACCTGCCGACCACGTGGTCACCGGAGTTGCCGGTCGAGCCGGTGCACCTCAGCGCGCGGCTCGTGCGCGCCTATGAGCGGCGGTTGGCCGGCCTGTCCGAGACCACCCGTCGTGCCGTCCTGCTGCTCGCGGTCGCGGGCTCGGCGGATGATGCCGTCGACGATGCGCTGGCCCAGCAGGACCTGAGTCGCCACGACCTGGACGAAGCCGAGGACGCGGGCCTGCTCGTCCACGACACCAGCGGGATCCACTTCCGGCACGCCCTCGTTCGTAGCGCGATTTACCACGCGGCCACTCCGGGACGCAAGCGCCTGGCCCACCGGGCACTGGCCGCCGTCTATGAGAAGCGGAGCACGCCGGGAGCGGTGGAGCGGCGCGCCTTCCACCTCGCGGCCGCGACCCCGGGCCCTGACGAGGACGTCGCGAGTCAGCTGGCCACCGCGGCCGGGCAGGCCGCCGCTCGGCAGAGCCACGTGACAGCCCTGGCGCTTTTCGAACGGGCGGCTCGGCTGAGTCCAGCGGGCCCGGCTCGGATCCAGCGGTTGCTGGACGCGGCGTTGACCAGCCATGCCGCCGGGTGCGTCGGAACCGCTGTGCCACTGCTCGAGCTCGCGTTGGCCGAGACGGACGATCCAAGCTCGATCACCGCCATCCGTCACCTGCGATGCCGTGTCCATATGTGGTCCGGCCAACTGGTCGAGGCACGTGACGAACTCATCGCCCTGGCCGATCGGACCGAGGCCGCCGCACCGGAGTGGGCGGCCATCATGCGCAGCCAGGCGGCGGTGGCCTGCGTCATGCTCGGCGATCAGCGGCTGGCCGCGGACATGGCGCGGCGGGCGGCTGATCAGGTGCGGCCCCTGCCTGCGGAAATTCGCATGCCGATGGTGTTGATCGAGGCACTCACCCTGGCTCTCGATGGTGAGAGCGCTCGGGCTCGCGACCTGCTCTCCTGGTGTGAGGAGCACCTGGCGGACCACGACCCCCTGTCCTCGATCGACCAGCTTCTCGTCATCGCCGCCAATGCCTACGCGCTGGTGGGGGATCAGGCGTCGGCGCGCCGGTGGCTCGAGGTCACGGTCCGGAAGACCCGCTCGGCGGGCGCGGTCGGTCTGCTGCCATTCCCGCTAACGTGGCTGGCGAGCGCGTGCTGGCGCGACGGTGACTGGGCGGTCGGGCTGGGCCATGCGCATGCCGCGGTGAGCTTTGCCGAAGAGACCGGCTGGTTCACCGAACTGCCGAACGCCCTGATCGTGCTGGCCACGCTGGAAGCGACTCTTGGCAACGTGGCCGGCTGCCGGGAGCACGCCGCCCGAGCCATCGAGCTGGCGGCACCGTCCGGGGCCCGCTTCTTCGAGGCTCGTGCGGCCCTGGCGATGGGCCTGCTCGAGCTGGGCGAGGGTCGTCCGGGCCCGGCCGCCGAACACCTCAGCGTCATGGCCGAGTTCGCCTACGCGCGCCGGTTGGGCAATCCGGTGCTGCTGAGCTGGGCGGGCGACCTGGTCGAGGCCTACGTCCGCGCAGGTGAACCAGACCGTGCCCAGCGTGCCTTCGACGTGCTCACCGAAGAGGCCGAGCGGACCGGACGGCCGACCGAGCGCGCTGTCGCAGCCCGCTGCCGCGGCCTGCTGTACGGCGACGACGAGCGAGGACAGGGGGCTTTCACCGAGGCCTTGCAGTGGCACGAGTGGGCCCGCCAGCCCTTCGAGCAGGCCCGCACCCAGCTGTGCTTCGGTGAGTTCCTACGCCGTCACCGCCGCCTGACCCAGGCCCGGCAGGTACTCACCGAAACGCTGGGCGCCTTCACCCGGCTCGGCGCGAAATCGTGGGCACAGCGCACCGAGGCCGAGCTCCGCGCGACGGGGCTCGCGTCGCGGCCCCGTCGCGAGCGGTCAACAACCCAGCTCACTCCGCAGGAACTACAGGTCGCGCTGGTTGTTGCGGACGGAGCCACCAACGTGGAGGCTGCCGCTCAGCTCTTCCTCTCCGCGAAGACGATCGAGTATCACCTGTCGAACATCTATCGCAAATTAGGGATCCGGTCGCGCGCTCAGCTCGTCCGGACGGTCTTCGCCAGTAGTTCGACACCCTTCGGCGGTAGCGAAGTCCGCGACGATGAACCCCTTTCCGCCAGGTAGGGACGCTGTGCGGGATCGAAGTACTTCGCCAGATCGGCAGCCGTGATGTTCGCCGCGCTACGGTTGAAGATGCTGCCGGTCCGTTCCAGCGCGCTGGCGACGAGCCCGGAGCACACGAACTGACCGTCGATGAAGAACGTCAACTTGCAGCCCGTGAGCATCGACAGGCCGATGCTCATGATTGTCAGTGGCCCGTACTTGGCCTGCTGATTCAGCACCCACCTGGCGAACGTGACCACTTGGGCGCGGTCCTCGTCCGATGCCTTGATACGGAAGACCTCGTAGTGCCGATCCTTGTAGTAATCAAGCGGCGCTTCCCGGACTCCCTTACCCACCGCTTCGATCAGGGTGCCGTCATGGTTCACGATCAGCGCGGCGTGTGCCCAGTTAACGTACTTCCGGTCGGCCCCGTGGATCCGCATCTTCTGCCCGAGCCTGATCAACCAGCCCTGCAGACCATGCCCCTTGACGAGGATGAAATCTCCGGGCTCGAACTCCGTCGCGGTCACACCCGGCGGGAAGGCCTCCGGGCGGAGGGTACGCACAGGTGCGGCGGTGGAGAAGCTAGTCCTTTCGGTGGAGAAGCCAGGACGTTTCATGATCGCTCCAGGTCTTGGGGCGTGCTGAGTTCGCCCGTCGCAATGAAGAGCAGTTCGGCGAGGCGTTGATACCCGCTGGAGCGAACTCACCCGTTCAGTTCTGGTAACGCGGACCGTGACGATAGCGGGTCTCGCGCCAGGTTGGCCACCGTGGTCAGCTCAGCGACCGTGGCGCCCGCATACCCGGACACGGAACGTGTTGACCTCGTCGTGGAGAGCGTCGCCGTGGTGGACTCGTCGAAGATCGCCTGGCAGTGCTCGACGTGGGCGGGGTGCTTCAGGGTTGGGCTCACACCAACCCGCTCATGATCACTTTTTCTTCTGAAGAGGATCGTGTGGCGCGGGCTTACCGTGGACGAAGTGGCGGCCATCTGCGGACCTGACGTCGCGTCGCGCCGGTCGCAGTGCCGATGTCGATGTGGGACCAAGGCAGTGCCGTGAGCTTTTCCTGCGGCTGTTTGATCGTTTTGCCTTTTACCGATCAAAAATGACCGTTCGTCGCATGTTCGAGATTCTTTTCGGAGTGGTTGTCGAGCGGTCCGAAATTGTCGGTGCCGGTGGTGAGAATGGGGGGGTGACCACGGCGGTGCTGGCGGGTGAGCAGGCCCGGATCGACGGGCTGCTTGATTCGCTGCGTGCTGCTGAGGCTGAGTATCGACGGTCTTATGCTCGGGTTTTGGATGTGGTCGCGGAGTTGGAGACCGAGCGGGCGGGGGCGGTCACCGGGTTCGGGACCACGGCCCGGTTGGTGGCCGGGGTGTTGCGGCTGTCGCCGGGAGAGGGCCGGGTTCGGGTGGAGCAGGCGGGATTGCTCACCGCGCGGCGGTCGTTGACCGGGCAGGAACTGCCGCCGGTGTTGCCCGCGACCGCGGCGGAGTTGGCGGCGGGGGCGATCGGGCCCGGTCAGTTGCGGGTGATCACCGCGACCATGCGCCGGATCCCGGACGATATTCACCCGGACACGGTCGCTGAGGTGGAGCAGACCCTGGCGCAGGCGGCGCGCCGGTTTGCTCCCGCGGAGTTGGGTCGGATCGGCGAGCGCCTGCCGGCCTACCTCGATCCCGATGGTCCGGAGCCCGTCGAGGAACCTGAGACCATCCGGGAGCTGCGGATACGTACCGGAGCCGACGGGACGGTCAGTCTTACCGGCAAGCTTGATCCCGAGGGTGGCGCCCGGGTCCTGGAAGTCCTGGGCTCGCTCAACGGCCGCCGGGCCCCGGTCGAGGGTGTCCCCGATACCCGTAGCCAGTCCCGCCGGGATGCCGACGCGCTGGTGGAGGCGATGAGCCGATTGCTCAACGAGGGGACGCTGCCCACT
>JBOHHD010000010.1:0-2068 GCA_050700515.1 Pseudonocardiaceae bacterium | reverse complement strand
ACCCGAACCTGCGCCGCCTCTACCGGGTAGGAACCCGATTCGACTGGTTCAAGAACTACCTCCGCGTATTCCGCGCCGAATTCTGAGCTTGCTTTTACCTCTGGGTGGAAGCTGGGTACCCCGGTTGATCATGGGTGCCATGATGAGCAGTGCGCCGGGTACCGCCGCGGGTGGTGCGCTGGGGGTATTGACCGGGTTCCGTCATTTACCAGTGTCTGACTGCGCGAGCAGACTGTCTGTTCGAGTTGACCGAGGCGGTGTTGTGTACCGATCGCTGTCCACCGGTCATCTCCAAAGCCGCAGCCACCATCCCACCCACACTACAACAGATCACTATTTAAGCGACACATCGCCCCGTGTACCCCGTCGGCGGTTACTCTTGCGAGATGCGACCCCTTCGGTACTCCATCAACGTCACATTGGACGGGTGCTGCGATCATCGTGCAATCCCCGCGGACGAAGACTTGCATCGTCACCACGTCGGGAACCTCGACCAGGCCGATGCCCTTCTCTTTGGCCGAGTGACTTACGAAATGATGGAGGCAGCGTGGCGCCACCGGCGCCGACGGGAGCGAGACCTGATTGGATGGAACCCTTCGCCCAGACGATCAACGCGGCAAAGAAGTACGTCGTGTCGAGCACCCTGGAGCAGGTCGATTGGAACGCGGAACTCGTGCGCGCGGATCTGGCCAGGGCCGTTCAGCAGCTCAAGCGGGAGTCGGGTAAGGGACTGTTCGTAGGAGGCGTGAAGCTCCCACTGGGGTTGACGGAGCTGGGATTGATCGATGAGTATGAGTTCGTGGTGCATCCCAGGCTCGCGGGCCACGGGCCGACGTTGTTCGCGGGGCTATCGAAGCATGTCGACTTGAAGCTCGTGAGCCGGCTGGAGTTCGGCTCGGGAGCAGTGGCGATGCGGTACGAGCCGAGAAGGTGGCCATCGGACTGGCAGTGTTGCATTGGTAGAAGGCGGGTAAGGCTGGCCTGTGTAGCTCCTTGATCAGATGGCGAGGGCGAGTTCGGCGAAGGCGGCTGGGAGCCGATGTCTGTGGTCGACATCGGTGCCGAGTTCGTAGTGTCCGCGACGGAGATTCTGGACGAAGGCGTGTCCGGCGCTGATCACCCGGGTTGAACGGAGGCGTTTGAGCCCGCGCATCGGCCGTAGCCGAGCCTTCAACCGGCCGTGATCGGTTTCGATGGGATTATTTGCGTACTGCTCCGTGACATGTCAGGCGGCGGGCAGCAACTCGTCGAGCACGCGCGGGTAGGCCGGTGCCCGGTCCGTGCTCACCTCACTCGGGCAAGGGCCGTGTTCCAGGGCGCGAGTGAAGAACCGCCGGGTGGCCGCCAAATCCCGCTTCTCCGACACCAGCACGTGGATGACCTGGCCGTACTGGTCGATCGGTGGGGCCGGGCCGCGTCGATCAGCAGCGGAGTGAACCGCTGTACCCACCGGTAGAGGGTCACGTGATCAACGTGGGTACCGCGTTCGACCAGCAGTTCCTCGATGTCGCGATACGACAGTGCATAGCGCAGGTACCAACGCACCGCCACCATGATGACATCCGACGGGAACCGGAACCCAGCGAAGCTGGAGCAAGGCGGCGGTGTCCGAACATCACGACGGCGCATCCGCCCAGCCTGCCGGAGCAGGTCATCTGTCAATGCAACGGTGCCCACCAGACAGCTTGATGATAATGGTTCTCGGTGTCCGAGGACGATCTTGCATATTAATCACACGCCTGCAGTTCCCCGGCTGATGGGGCTCAGATGGCCTTGATTCAGCCTGAGCTCAGCGCGAGTTGACCGGTCCGGCCAGCGGCGTTGTGCAGCTGCCGACACACCTGGCGTGGTCGGGTCTGCGCGCGGCTTCGCGGGCGGGTATGCGGTGCAGGCCCACGGCTTTTGGAGCGGCCGTCGGAGGATGTGGATCTGTTCACGGTCGTGGATGCGGAGGATCACTTCGACGAGGCGGTGAGTGCGGCTGTCGAGGCGTACCGGGCTGCTGGGCTTACCGTAGAGACCCTGCGTCACAACCCGACCTTCGCGCGTCTACATCTGGCCGATGGTC
>JBOHHD010000009.1:0-3209 GCA_050700515.1 Pseudonocardiaceae bacterium | reverse complement strand
AGCGGAAGGCTCGTAGCAGGGTGTCCTGGACGAGGTCTTCTGCGTCGGCTGGTTGGCTGGTCAATGAGCGTGCTACCCGATACAGCACATCAATCTCGGGCAGCACATACTCAACAAACGCATCGTGTTCAGTGCTCAGCTCTGTCCCGTCCTCCACAGGATCGTCAACGCGGTGTGCCCAGCAGGGAATTCCGAATCCGCGGAGAAACCTGGAAGAACTCTGTCTGTCGATGCTTGGTGTCATGAATCTGAACTCGCTGTTCCGGGCTGGTTGCGCAGAGCCGCTCGACTGTCACTGTTGTGACAGTTCTGCACGGTTCCGCAAAGAATCTTATGAGTTATGGAAGGGGAGGGTATGCGATGGAGTTCCCTTGGTATCAGTTCGCGCATTCTGATTCGCGGGGGCTGATCGACAGAACAGCTCGCTCGATGACAAGGGGTAAAGACTATGCGACGCACGGGATATGTGGCGGCAGCCGCCGCCGGCATGATCGTTCCGCTCGCTATCGCACTGCCGGCCTTCGCCAGTGCACCGTCCCCGGCCTTCGCCGGAGTAAGCAGTATTCTGCAGAACGACGGGGACGGGGACTGGGACGACAACGGATACTACGACGGGAACGGCGACGGCATCGACGACGACCACAATGATGACAACGGCCACGACAACGGTGACAACGATCCGTATGACGACCTGGACGAAATCGAAGAGAACGCCGACCTTGATGTAGAGGCCTCGGCGTCGACCGTCACCGGTGATGTGTCGATCGTGGTGTCGGGCGACGATTACCCTGACTTCGAGGACATCATTGTGACCAGCCCCAGCCTGGTCGACAACTGCGAAAGCACTGACCTGGACAGCGTCAACGCGGAGACCGACCGTTACGGCGAGTTCAATTTGGCGCTCTCGGCGACGGAGTGCGAGGTCGGCACTTACCAGATCATCGTCACCGAGGAGGACGAGTACACGTCCAAGATAGTCAACGTGGACATCGATTAGTCCGCTTCCTCGGCCTGGGTGCGTCGGTGCGATTCGGGGCGCCCAGGCCGTTCTTATCGGTCCACTCGGCTCGACCCACCGTTCCAGGTACTTAATCGGGGGCATCGAATGACCACAATCGTCCAGTCCGAAGCTATTCGGCGCGTTCCCACGGTCACCGTGCACACCACCGAGTTGGTCATACGCTGCCTGACCGGCGGGGTGGCCGGCGCACTTCCCGCCGATGACGTGGCCGCACTGGCGGCCCATCTGGTGGTGCGCAAGCTGGATTCCGGTCAGGTGGTATTCGGTCCGCAGGATCGGCCCGATGGAGTGTGGATCATCCGGAGTGGGGCGGTTGAACTCATGCTGGAAACTGGTCGGCCTCGGATGGTTGCCCAGGTCCTGCGTGAGGGTGACGTATTCGGGGACGTTCCGCTGCTGACGGAGCGCGAATCTCCCTACTATTCCCGCGCGGCGTGTGTGACGATCTGCATGTGGTTGGCGGCGGACGACTTTCTGCTTTTATTGGCTCATCGGCCCGCTATCGCCCGGCTGTGGCTCTCCAGTTGTGCTGCCCGTTTCATCGATAGCCAGGTGCGGCTGCCCGGGTTGCTCGAAGGTCCGCTTCCCCAGCGTACCGCTGCCTTGCTGATCTGCGAGGCAAGAGGGAGTTTGATCACATTGTCTCAGGCCACTTTGGCGGCCATGCTCGGTATCCCCCGTCCCTCGGTGAATCGGGTGCTCCGGGCGTTTCAACGGCAAGGGCTGATCAGCCTGAGTTACCGCCGGATCCGCATCCTGGACGAAACCCGGCTGTGTGATGTGGCGCATGATGCGCCCTCGGGAAAGCCCATGGCTCTCCCGCGATGAGAAGGGATGCTCACCCCATGAAGCTCATGTCCGTGCAGGTCGTCGACCATGCGCTCAAAGAGTACAGCGAAACCCTGCGGATGTGGCGGGCGAAACTGGACAGGATGTTCAACCAGGGCGAGGTGGCGCTCGCGCCGGCAGTGCTTGCCGGATATGGCCGATTCCAGCACGCCATCGGGCATCACAGTACCTTCGATCTGCCCACCCGGGAGGCGATCGCACTGGTGGTCGCGTCGGTGCAGGACTGCGGGGATTGCCATTTCACCCGCACTGTTGCTTGCCATGCCGCTGGATGGACGCGGGAACAGACGATCGCGCTGCGCGCCGGCGAGCAGATCCCCTACGAAGAGAAGATCGTTGCATTGCTGGCGGTGGCTCGGCAGGCCGCCGGTCATGCTGGCGAGGTCGACGAAGATACCTGGCAATGCGCGCTGCGGATCGGCTGGACCACCGAGGAGCTGGCCGAATTGTTCACCCATGTCATAGCCGATATCTTCAGCAACTACTTCAATCACGGCGCCCGCATCGGAGTGGACATTCCCGCCGTGCCCGGCCTCAAGGAGGCCGTCGCGTGATCTCGTACCCTCGGATCCGTGACACCGTCGCAGCTCACCCCGCACGGCGCCGCTCTGATCAAGTTGACGGTGGCCGGCGTTCCACTGGCGGCATTTCGCGCCGAGCCCGCCGACCCGATCGGTGCGGTGGCGCTGTTGGTGCCGGGATACACGGGGTCCAAGGAGGACTTCGCGCCGTTGCTCGACCCGCTCGGTGCGGTGGGACTGGCGGTGCTGGCCGTGGACCTGCCGGGACAGCATGAGTCGAGGGGGTCCCATCGCGAGCAGGACTATCTCCCCCCCGAACTCGGCCGAACGGTGGCCACCTTGGCGGCTCACCTGGCTTCGGCGGGGGACCGGGTGCTCCTGCTGGGGCATTCCTACGGTGGGCTGGTGGCCCGATCAGCAGTGCTCGCCGGTGCCCCCGTCGCGGGGCTGACCTTGTTGGCCTCTGGTCCGGGGGCGCTGCCCGAAGGGCAGCGTCGCGCGGTGCTCGATGCCACCGAGCCGATCATGCGTAGTCAGGGCATCGAGGTCGTCCAGCGACTGCTCGAGGTCAGAGACGGGATCGTGGAACCGCCCGAGCTGGTCGCGCTGTTGCGGACCCGTTTCCTGAGTTCGTCGGTGGCCGGGTTGCTCGGCATGGCGACCGCGCTGCGTACCGAGCCGGACCGGGTCGCCGAGCTGGCCACTGCCCTGCGGGCGCGAGCCATCCCGTGCCTGGTCGCCTGCGGGGAGTCCGATGACTGCTGGCCGGTACCGGTCCAACTCGACATGGCGGCCCGCCTCGGCGCTGCGGTGGCGGT
>JBOHHD010000008.1:0-1731 GCA_050700515.1 Pseudonocardiaceae bacterium | reverse complement strand
CTTCACGAGCGGTCGGGTGCCTGACCCTCCCCGGTTACCCGAGAGTGCTCGGTCGAAAACTCCTTGCCGCCACCCGGCTGAAGATCAGTACGCAGGACGGCCATCAGCAGCTCGTCATGCCACTGGCCGTCCCAGAGCAGAGCTTCCCGGCGCACGCCCTCCGGCCGGAAACCGCATTTCTCGTACACCCGCCGGGCGCGCGGGTTGAAGTCGTAGACGTCCAGGCTCAGCCGGTGCAAGCCGACCGTGTGCAGCGCGTAGTCAACGACCAGTCGGGTGATCTCCGTGCCGTAGCCCCGGCCGAAGAGGTGCGGCCCGGCCAGCCACACCCGGTAGCTCGCCGACTCGTTGGCCGGGTCGAACTGATTGAGCACCGCTTCGCCCAGAAACGCGCCGTCGGTGATGCGGATCGCCGCCCAGTCGGCCCGGTCGTCCTGGTCTTGACGGCTGGCGAGCCACTGTTCGATCGTCGGACGATCGCGAGTCGCGTGGCTGCCGGTGAGGCGCGTGACTTCTGGATCCCGCAGCGCTGTGCGGTAGTCCTCGAGTACTGCCGGCGTCAGCGGCTCCAGCCGCACGCGGTCCCCGATGAGCGTGGGCTGGTCACGAAACACATCAGGGGCGATCACGGAGACTCCGGACCAGCACCGGATCCGGGCTGTCGGAGCACCACGACCCCGTCCCGATGCTCCCGCTCGGCCCGAGTCACCAGACCGGTGCAGACCTCTTCGGTGAAGAAGATCAGCACATCACCGACCAGGGACGAGGTGATCGGCGGGATCGAGAGGGGCTGCGCGTAGACGAAGCGGACGTCCGGCTCAGGCGCCCACGCGAACGTGATGCGCACGGCCGGTGCGCTGCGGTCGAGCGCAAGGTCGAGCAGCCGGAAGTGCTCGTGCACCGGGGGACCGCCCGGACGGGTCTGCCCGGTGCGCTGGTCCTGGGTCAGCACCGGGGCGGTGAGCCCCGCCCGCAGTTCCCCGATCAACCGGTCCAGCTCCGCCGCGTGGTCCGGTGCCGGTCTGTCCTCCGGGTGCGGCAGGTAGGGGCGCACGTCGGCGTCGGTGAAGTCGACCTCGCCGATCCACCGGGTGGTCGGGTCGATGACGGTGAGGACCGTCTCCTGCCGGCTGCGCACGAAGCCACTGTGCCACAACCGGCCGAACGCCCAGCTCAGATCGTCGACCTGGCCGGCGACTCGGATCGGCGTGCCCGTCTCTCCGGTGGTCAGGTCGACCGGCGTGAGAATGCCGACCGGATCGGTCTGTACGTCTCCCGGCTCCGGTGCTTCGCCGATCCACAGGGTCGTGCCGTCGCTCGCGGCCACGGTCGGTGCACGATGGCCGAGTACCTCCTCGTCCCGGACGCAGATCACCCGCCCGCCCGGCCAGTCGGTGCCGATCAGACCCTCGGGGGTGGATGATGTTGCGCTTTTGTGGCCGGCGTCGACGACGGAGAGTTGGGCTTGTCCTGGTCGGCGGTCGTCAGTGGACCTCTCCCACTCCCGTAACGATCAACTGATGATGGCGGTCTTGGCCGCTTGGGCGAGGATGACAGGAGCCCGGTGAGTCGAGAGGCTCACGCCGGGATCTGCGAGAGCCGGGGGGTGAAACTACCCCGGCCACTCGACGCTCGACGTGGCGCAGCCGTAACGTTCAGTCGTAGAACAGGAGCTGCCGGGTCATCTCCACGGTCGCCACCGGACCATGATCGGCGAAAGTGTGCTGTGGC
>JBOHHD010000007.1:0-4258 GCA_050700515.1 Pseudonocardiaceae bacterium | reverse complement strand
CATCCGGACCGGTCCACCAGGCACCCGGGTGCTGATCCTGACCACCTATGACCTGGACAGTTACGTCTACGCCGCGCTGCAGGCCGGGGCGAGTGGTTTCCTGCTCAAGGACGCGCCGAGCGAACGGCTGCGCGACGGCATCCGGATCGTGGCCGCGGGCAATTCGGTCCTCGCTCCCGAGGCCACCACCCGGATGCTGCACGCCATGGCGCCCGACCTGCCCACCGAGCACGACCGCCTGGTCGCCGAGGCGATCCGCCGGCTCACCGACCGGGAACGCGACGTCTGCCGCCTGCTCGGCGAGGGGCTGTCCAACCAGGAGATCGCCACTCGGCTACAGATCAGCCGCTACACGGTGAAGGTGCACGTCTCCAACGTGCTCACCAAACTCGACCTCCCCGACCGCGTCCACGTCGCCCTCTCCTGGACCCGCCTGCACCGCTGACGCCGTCACGTTATGTGCAGGCACGCATCATTGCGGCCACACCATGAGACCGTGAAGGATGACGACGGCCACAGCCGAGGATGCGCAGGCCTGTCAGCTCGCCCACGGGCCATGACTACGCTAGGCCACCACCGGTAGGAATCGAGACATGATCGGAGGGCACCACGTTGCTGAACCGCCTTCGTCGGTCGATGAGGGACCGACTGGTGCGGGCAGTGGACGAGGTCGTCGCCGCGCACCATCGCGAGTACGAGGCCGCGCTCACCGTGCACCGTCGTGAATACGAGGCCGCGCTCACCGCCGGGCTCGAACGCGTGATCAGGGCCGTACATGACGTAGAATTTCGTTCTCGGCGCGACCTGTGGGCCGCAGCTGAACGGGAGGCGGCCGCGTCCAGCGAACGCTTTGTGCGGGACGTGATGCCGACAGCGCCTACGTTCAACGATCCGATTGCGACGCTGGAGCATGGGCTGTCCCTCGCTCCACCCGACGGAATGGCGCTCGAGTTCGGCGTCTACAGCGGCCGCACGCTCAAAGTGATCGCTGAAGCGCGAGAGCACCATCAGGTTTTCGGGTTCGACTCCTTTCAGGGCCTACCCGAGGACTGGCGGACGAATCTCCCAGCAGGCACATTCGCGACCGAGCAGCTGCCCGATGTCGCGGGTGCGGAGCTGGTCGTTGGATGGTTCAACGACACCCTCCCTGATTTTCTCCCCACTCACCCCGGCCCGGTGGCGTTCCTGCATCTGGACGCAGATCTGTACTCGTCGACGGTCACCGTCCTCGAGCACGTCGGCTCTCGACTACGTCCCGGCAGTGTGATCGTGTTCGATGAGTACTTCAACTACCCTGGATGGGAACACCACGAGCACCGTGCCTGGCGAGAGTTCGTGGCGAAGACTGGGATCGAGTGTCGGTATGAGGCATACACGTGTAACCACGAGCAGGTTGTGGTCGTCGTGCAGGAGACTCCCGAATAGTCTGCTTCCCGGCTGAGCCGGTCGCTGATCCTAGCCCTCCCGTCAGAACTGTTGGCCACCACTACCAGGACTTCGACCTCACCATACTCATGAGTCTTGAGGAACGCCGCCAAGCGGTCGAGTGCCTCGCTCGTCAGGTAGCGAAGCTTCCCGAGAAGCCTGGGTTGCGTGCCTGAGGCATGTGCCGCACTTCCCTGGGTCGGCGCGGATCACAGGCCATAGACGACTCGTCTCTACTACAATTCCAATACTTTTTCGAATGACGATACATCTCCCGTGTACAACCCCTGCCCACGCCTCGAAAAACCCTCCTGCTAGAATATCGGAGATTTTTTAAGATTAATAAGGTTAAGGAGTCGCTCTTTTGGTGAGGTCTTTTCAGCTGGGCGACATAGTGCCATTCGTCGATCGTGGCCGTAGGTGGCATTGGCTAGCGGCCGGCGCGCTGTTGGTCGTGATGTTTGGTCTAGGTATCAGCAGCATGGCGAACGACTCGGCGACTGTGGACGAGGCGGCTCACGTCGCTGCCGCTTATTCATATTTACGCTATGGCGATTATCGGCTCAATCCGGAGCATCCACCGCTCACTAAGGATCTGGCCGGCCTGCCGCTGCAATTTATGGATTTAAAATTTCCCCTTAACGAAGCCGCCTGGACTACCCATGTCAACGGACAGTGGGACAGCGGTCGGAGCTTTATTCATCATATCGGTAACGACGCGCAAACTATCTTGTTCTGGGCTCGGTTGCCAATTCTGCTGCTGGCTATCGGCTTTGGCGTTGTGCTGTATCGGTTCGTACTGCACCGCTGGGGTAAAGCAGTAGCACTCTTGGCCTTGCTGTTTTACACACTGTCACCCAATATCATCGCTCACGCCCATTACGTTACGGCCGACCTGGGTGCTTCAGTTTTTATGTCTTTGGCACTCATGGGTTATATCAAGTTCATGGAACGGCCTAATGGCCAGAACCTGACCTTACTGTCACTAGCTCTGGCAGGTGCCCAGCTGGCCAAATTCAGCAGTGTCGTACTCTACCCCCTCCTGTTACTAGTGACGATCGGCGTCATAATAGTCTGGAAGCAGCCCCGAGGTTGGATCACCCGGGTCCGACTCTATGTCGGTGGACTAGCTGTAGCCTCGGCGCTGAGCTTTATTTGGATCTGGATCTATTACATTCCGCACGTCATGCGCATGCCGGCCGATGTCCAAGAGCGGCTGATCTCTGGTTCGCTACATGAGAGCACTGCGAGGATCGCAACCTATCTGATCACGTTATCCCAGTACCTGACGCTCAAACCTCTTGTGCACTACCTGCTGGGGCTGGCCATGACCTTCGGGCGGGTCAGCGGCGGCAGTGTCACCTATTTTAACGGGCAGGTAAGCAATCAAAGCTTCCGGCTATACTTCCCCGAACTATTTATTATCAAGACTCAGGTAGCCTTTTTAGTGCTTGGCTTGATCGCGCTCGGTCTCATGCTGATCAGAATCTATCGACGTGGCCTGCTCCAGGAAATCGGCACCACAATTCGCGAGCATCTGCCGCTGTATACGCTAGGCTGTTTCACCGTCGGTTACTTCGTTATCGCCGTCGCTGGTAACTTGAATCTCGGCATCCGCCACATCCTACCGGTTTTCGTGCCGTTGTTCATTCTGGTGGCTGTCGCTACCGTGCATTTCGCGCGGCGGCTGGCTGGCACCCGCTGGCGGGCCGCGAGCACCGGTACGCTGGCCATCCTGCTGGCATGGTATGCGGCGGCGACTTTCTGGATCCACCCCTCTTTCACGGCCTACTTCAATGAGCTGATCGGTGGCCCCGCCAATGCTTACAGGTACGTCGCGGATTCCGGGGTCGATTGGGGTCAAGACCTCATACGCCTCAAGCAGTATGTTGACGCCCACCCGGAGATCGACCATTTGGCACTTGATTACTTCGGTGGTGACGATCCGCGGTACTATTTTTGCGAACGTACTTACGATAATCAGGGTCGATTGATCACTACTCCCGACGGATACGATTGCGCGGAGAGCGTCTATGAGCCCTGGCGCGCAGAGTATGGACCCTATACCGGGCAATATATCGCGGTGTCCGAAACCTTCCTTCAAAATGACCTCTGGTACTCGGCTCAGCGCGGCGACAAGGGCTACGAGTACCTGCGCAACATTCAGCCTGTGACTAAAATAGGCTACAGCATTTATTTGTTCAAACTATATTAGCCGACGTGCCAACGCCGGTACGGCGAGCGCGGACTGAGCTGCAAATAGGCAGCGGGTCCAGCCCACACCGTGAGCGGGGTGGGCTGCTTGAAGTAGCTCTGCGGCAACTCGTCGACTACACGTCCCCGCAGCGGGGCATCGGGGATCGTCGCAGCATTCTCGTCAGCAAGGCTGGGAAGGTGCGCGACCAGCGGCGGTGGCGCGGTAAGGACGCGTCCAGCGAGCGGCTGCGCGACGGCATCCGGATCGTGGCCGCGGGCAATTCGGTCCTCGCCCGGAGGCCACCACCCGGATGCCGCAGGCGATGGCGCCCGAGCTGCCCACCGAGCACGACCGCCTGGTCGCCGAGGCGATCCGCCGCCTCACCGACCGAACGGCCTTGCCTACGGGCTGGCGTATGGAATCGCATTCGGGCTGATGGGCGGGCCCCTGTTCGGGGTCATGGGCGGCCATTCCGGGCTCCGCGGTATCGCGAGTGTCGTAGACCTGTATGGCCACAGCAAAGTCAGATGCAAACACGCACCGTTCCCGGTAGCAAGGGTGGGGACGATCGGAGGCGGCGTGCGGATTCTGCTCGGCTACGCCAGACCGCACCGCTGGGTGCTGCTGGGCGGGACG
>JBOHHD010000006.1:0-3082 GCA_050700515.1 Pseudonocardiaceae bacterium | reverse complement strand
GTTGTGGTGTTCCCCGAGGGCACTCGAGGGGAGGGTAACGTCACGAGTGCACATCACGGTGCCACCTGGATCGCTCGGGCCAGTGGCGCACCGCTGCTGCCGGTGGCGATCCGCGGCACCCGTCGTCCCGCCGGTGGTGGCCGCCGGTTCCGTCCCCGGGTCGACATGCTCGTCGGCGAGCCGTTCGCCATCTCTGCCGGCATGAGCCGGGCTGAGCTGGCCGCGGCGACCGAGGACATCCGGACCCGCTTGGTCGCGCTGGTCGCGGAACTGGACGCAATCCGCGGAGCAGAGCAGGCCGCGGCGCGGCCGGAGGAGGCATTATGAGCAGTTCTTCGCCGGGTGACGGCAACTGGTCCGACGAGGCTGAGTGGGCGGTGCCGGACGACAGCGCCGCTGCCGAGGACATGGATGTTGATTTGGACTCCGTGTTCGAGCAGCCGGTACTCGCCGTGGTGGGACGTCCCAATGTGGGCAAATCGACATTGGTGAACCGGATCCTGGGACGTCGTGAGGCGGTGGTGCAGGACGTGCCCGGGGTGACCAGGGACCGGGTGGCCTACGACGCGTTGTGGAATGGGCGCCGGTTCACCGTCGTGGATACCGGTGGATGGGAGCCCGATGCCCACGGGCTGCAGGCCGCGATAGCCGGGCAGGCCGAACTCGCGATGCGCAGCGCGGACGCCGTGCTACTGGTGGTCGATGCCACGGTAGGGGCCACGGTCGCGGAGGAGGCGGTGGCCCGGGTACTGCGCCGCTCGTCCACCCCTGTCCTGGTGGCCGCGACCAAGGTGGACGACGAGCGGGCGGTCGCCGACACTGCGGCACTGTGGTCGCTGGGATTGGGCGAACCACATCCGGTCAGTGGGCTGCACGGGCGCGGTACCGGCGATCTGCTCGACGCAGTGCTGGAGGCGTTGCCGTCCTCGCCGCGCGATATGGCGGACCGCGCCGGGGGGCCGCGCCGGGTAGCGCTGGTCGGCAAGCCCAATGTGGGCAAGTCGAGCCTGCTCAACCGGTTGGTGGGGGAGACCCGTTCGGTGGTGCACGAGGTTGCGGGCACCACGGTGGACCCGGTGGACTCGCTGGTGGACCTCGACGGCGAGGTGTGGCGCTTCGTCGACACCGCGGGAGTGCGCAAGCGGGTGAACACCGCCAGTGGTGCCGAGTACTACGCGTCGCTGCGGACCAAGGCGGCCATTGAGGCCGCCGAGGTGGCGGTGGTACTCATCGACGCGGCTGAACCGATCACCGAGCAGGACCAGCGGGTGATCACCTCGGTGGTGGATGCCGGACGGGCACTGGTGCTGGCATTCAATAAATGGGATCTGGTCGACGAGGATCGCCGTCGCGAGCTGACCCGAGAGTGGGACCGTGACCTGGCCCGGGTGCGCTGGGCGGAGCGGGTCAACATCTCCGCGCGCACCGGGCGATCCGTGGGCAAGCTGGCGCCGTTCCTGCGCACCGCCCTGCAATCCTGGGATTGGCGGGTGCCCACCGGTCAGCTCAACGCCTGGCTGTCCGAGGTGATCGCCGCGACCCCACCACCGGCGCGCGGCGGTCGGGCGCCCAAGGTGCTCTTCGCCACCCAGGCCAGTACCCGGCCACCCACCTTCGTGCTGTTCACGACCGGGTTCCTGGAGGCCGGCTACCGGCGCTTCCTTGAGCGCCGGTTACGAGAGACTTTTGGCTTCACCGGCAGCCCGGTGCACATCTCGGTCCGGGTCCGGGAGCGCAAGTCCCGGTGACTGACCACGCGCGGTGTGGGGGTGATACAGAGAGGTCTGTCACGCTCCTGGGACTGATGAGCGGAACTCGGAGCATGGTGGATGAAGACAACCACCATGAATGAAGGGGACCGGCTTGGCCACCACGATCGAGGTTTTCTCCGACTTCGTCTGCCCGTTCTGCTACCTCGCTGAGCAACCGCTCGCGGACGCCGCCGAGGGTCGCGACGTACAAGTCGCCTGGCGGCCCTTCGAACTGCGACCGGAACCCACGCCGCCCCTGCGGCCCGAGGCTGAATACTTGCAGTCGACCTGGAAGCGGGTGGTTTACCCGATGGCCGAGCGTATGGGCGTGCCGATCGTCCTGCCTGCGGTGTCCCCGCAGCCCTACAGCCGCCTTGCGTTCGAGGGCTTCGCCTACGCCGAGGAGCGCGGGCTGGGGCAGCGGTACACCGAGCGGATGTTCCGTGCCTTCTTCGTCGAGCAGCGCGACATCGGACGAGCCGAGACACTGGTGGACATCGTCAAGGAGCTCGGGCTGGATGGCGATGCATTCCGTTCGGCACTGGAGACTGGGCGCTACGCTGAGGTGCACCAACGGGCGCTGTACCGCGCCCGAGAGCTGGAGATCACCGTGGTGCCCACCTTCCTGGTCGACGGTCAGCGGTTGGAGGGCATGCCGTCCGCGGAGAGCCTGCACCGGCTGCTCGACGGTGCCGCCGTGCTCCGGTAGCGATTCGTCGGTGTGGACGGCATTACGCTAGGCTGACGACGCGCCTGTGAGGGCGTGGCCGGGACGTGGCGCAGCTTGGTAGCGCACTTGACTGGGGGTCAAGGGGTCGCAGGTTCAAATCCTGTCGTCCCGACGGCCAAAGCAGCAGCTGCTGCGGAGTGACTAACGCACGTAGCTCCCCGCCACCAGGGTTAAGTTGGCCACAGACCGCATGCCCGTGTCTTCGTGAGCTTTGCCCTTGGACCGTGCTGTGGCAGGGGATGTTGGCCAATGTCCGGCTTACCTAGGGGAGTGCTGCAAGATCGCCTGCCGCACCCGCGAAGGCCGGCTTAGAAGCAGCATGCGCGCCAAGGGCGTCAAGATCGACCGACCTCGTCGCATCACCTCCGAAGTCACGTGCCAGATAGCTCGCCTACACCTCAGCGTCAGAGCACGCCCGGCCTGCCGGTCTAGGCTATCGCCACCGCCCTCGACAAGGCCCAGGTCCCGCCACTTGTGGGGGCACTCGCTGGCATCACTCCAGGGTCCGCGCGGTCCTGACCAGGGAGATGTCAAGTGAGCGAGAACGGTCAGTGCGTCAGAGTGACGCGGTTGAGGTTTTTTTGAGAGCTGGCCTGGCCAC
>JBOHHD010000005.1:0-7655 GCA_050700515.1 Pseudonocardiaceae bacterium | reverse complement strand
GGCGGGTGAAGGTGGTGTCCGAGCCACTGTCGGAGTACCAAAGGTTCGCCTTCGACTACAGCGCACACGCTGTGGACGCTGGGGAGGATATCCGGTGGGTTCCCCGGCGGCTCGTGTCCACCCTCCTGCCGCCGGGCAACGATTGCTTCGTCTTGGACGATGAGCTCGTGATCTTCAACGTGCTCGATGGCGCAAACAACCGGGCTGAGCAACAGCTCTACCGTGATGCTGACGTGGTGAAGCTGTGCCGCGACTCCGTGGATGCGGCCTGGGTGGTGTCGATCTCGCACCGCGAGTATCAACCTCACTAGACCTTTGGCAGATCAGGCAGTTGCCGCCCGGCAAGCGTTCGCTATCCGGCTCCGGGATCTGCGCAAGGACGCGGATCTGACGGGGCGGGAACTGGCCGCGCTCACCGGCCTGCACAACACCAAGATCTCCAGGATCGAGCACGCTCTGCAGAACCCGTCGGAGGACGACATCCGAGCGTGGTGCATTGCCTGCGGCGTGGCCCGGCGGATCCCCGAGTTGATCGCCGCGCACCGCGAGGTCGAGCAGATGTGGGCGTCGATTACGCATGGTCGTCGTTGGGTGGGGCGGGTCCGTCAAGATCCGCACGTCCCAGCCGAGCGTGGGAAGAGTTCCGGAGTTCCAGTCTGGCGCCGCGTCGAGACGAGTGGGCGGGCGACACTGGTCGCTCAACGGATTGGGCATCGCGCAGCCGCCCGGTATCTGGTTTTAGGGCGTGGAGGTCGAGGGTTCCCTGGTGCCGACTGTCCAGTGGCTGGGAGTCGAGAGGGACTCGCCGGTCTTGGTGGGCGCGAGTGTGGCGGTGAACTGAGTGAGCGCCGGCCGACCGGCCGTGGCCCATTGGTGGATCAGGGAGCGGAGTTCGGTGGCCACGGCGGGCTGGCCTGTGGCGGTGATGCTGCCGTTGTGGTGCACCCAGGCGGTTCCGTTGGCGGTGTGCAGTGCGCAGGCGCCGGTAGTGGTGTCGACGGTGTCGTCTTCCATGTAGGCGCGGGTGATGCGCGGGTCATGGGCGGCGAGGAAGAACCACAGGTCGTTGTAGGCATCTGGGGTGCGGGCTGGGCTGGCGTCGAGTATCCGGGTGACCGGTGCGGGCGGGATGTAGTCGGCGGGGTCGTGGCCAGCTAGTTCCGCGGGCCGGAGCGGCCCGACGGCGGGCATGAAGTCAGCCCACAACACGGCGGTCGCGGTCACCGCACTGTCGTCGTGGTGGGCGGCGGCCAGGATGGGGTGCACGCCGCCGTGAGCGACGGGAGCGAGGATGCGGCCGTCGGGGGTGAGTTGGTCGAGCCAGTGGGGTGAGAGGCCGGCTGTCCCGCAGGTGACGATGATGCGGTCGTAGGGCGCGTACGCGGGCTCGCCGAGGTAGCCGTCGCCGCGGACGACGGTGATGTGGTGGTCGAGTCCGAGGCGGCGGATCGAGTCGGCCGCGCCCTGAGCGGTGGTCGCGCCGGCATCGACGGTGACGACGAGCGCGCCGGTGATGGTGGTGATCAGCGCGGCGTTGTATCCGGTGCCGGCACCGATTTCCAGCACGCGCATGCCGGGGCTCAGGTCGAGGGCTTCGAGCATCCGGGCCATCAGTGTGGGCGCCGAGGACGAGGACGGGGGCCCGCCGTTCTGGCCGGTGCTGGTCAGCAACGACTGGTGGGAGTAGACGATGTCCAGGACCTTGTCGTCGGGCAGGTCGTCTTGCGGCACGGTGATCGTTTCGGGGCCGTACCGGAAGTGGGGCACGCAGCGATGCCGGGCGACGGTGGCGAAGGCGTGCTCGACGGCGTCGGACCGGATGGCGCCGGCAGCGCGTAGCGACGCGGCGAACTCGGCGAGCCGGGCCGGGAGGGTCTCGGGCACAGGCGGGTCCTCTCACACGGTGATCTCATGCAGCGATCTCATAACCCACGGTTTCGCGGTGCTCGGCGATCCGGATGCCCACGACGAGGCACTCGTGCTCGTGGAAACCGTCACCCGTGGTCTGACCATCCGCAGCACCGACGAGATCCGCCAGTACATCGAGCACTTCACCGCGCTGCGCGCAAGCGCGGTGGACGGCTTGGACACCGGGGTTGTGGTGACCTGCCTGGCTCGGATGAGCGCGGTGGTGCCGTCCTGGGCCTCCACGGTCACAGCCATCCAGTGCACGGCGGCGTGTTCCCTGACGCCATGAACTCGGCCAGGCATGCGACGGTGACCAGCACCGTCGACGGAAGTGACCATCTGCTCAGCACACCGGCGGCCTCGGTCGGGCTGGTGGCGGGCCACGGGACGTCTGTGGCGCTCTGCGGGCGGCTGGTGCTGGCCGCGCCGCTGACGGTCCCGCCGGGGCCGACGTGCTTCGACTGTGAGACCGCACTGCACCGCTTCGCTGTGCACCATGGCCGCGATCACGTCCGTGACCGCGGCCGTTGCCACCGTGCGGCGGCGGCCGAGGTGGCCAGCCCGGTGCTGGCCCGCCGGGTTGATGTTCGCGGCAGGGTTTATGGTCGGGCCAATGCCTCGTGGCTGGCGAGAGGAAGAATCTTGTGCCCGCAGATCGACCGACAATTCTCGCCACTTCTATGGGGTTTCACCGAGCGCGTGAACGATGGCGACCATCACCCGTCTTCGAATATGCCTTTGACTTGGCGGGTAGCCCGTCGTGTCCGAAGCTATGTTTCCTGACGACCGGTACCGGCGATCAACAATCCATCATCGACAGCTTCTATGCGGCATTCGCGGGTGGTGGCGTAGACACCAGCCACCTGTCACTTTTTGACAAGCCGAACGTTCCAGACATGGCCGCTCACTTGCGTGAACAAGACGTTATCTGGGTTGATCGGGGCAGTCTGGCCAACCTGCTTGCCGTCTGGCGGACCCATGATCTGGACCGGGTACTGCGTGACTGCTGGCAAAGCGGCGTGGTGCTCGGTGGCGAGTCGGCGGGCTCGCTGTGTTGGCACACTGGAGGAACTACCGACTCATTCGGTGAGGTGCGCCCTCTGAACGATGGCCTTGGCTTCCTGCCGTACTCGAATGCGGTGCACTACCGAGAGCGGCGTGAACTCTTCCAGCAAGGTGTCGCTTCTGGAGTATTGCATGACGGGTACGCGACCGATTCGGGCGCCGGCTTGCATTACGAAGAAACCGATCTTGTAGCCGTTATTGCTGATCGGAAAAGCGCCGGTGCGTATCGTGTCACCCGAAGTTCCGCTGATTGTGCGGTGTCCGAGGAGTTGCTTGACGTAACGTATCTCACCTAGTAATACGGTTACCCGTCCAGTCGGTGAGCGATATCTTGTACATCGCTTCGGCGGTGCCACTGATTCAGGATAGGAAGCGTTCGGCGCAACTCGTTGCGGGCCGACAGTGAGCCAACCTGTTCAATGCCGTCAAGAGTTCCCACGCCACCCGGCACGCTTTCTCCGGCTGGCCAGCATTAGCATACGCGCGCACCAGCTTGGCACGCGTGATGGTGGCCGTACGCAACGAGGAACCCGATAGCGACATGAGGCGAGGTTCCAGCATCGGAATGACCTGGGCGCCACGGCCGAGATAAACATCACACGTCATCCGGCGAATCGTATACAGATCATCAGTCGCCACGCTGTACTGGCCCAGTGCACCATCGTCTTCACGAATCGGTTGAGCGATCCATCCCACTGCGAGGTCGAGGGCATTCATGCTGGCATGGCGGTTGCCAGCCAGTGCATATCCTTGAGCTATTTCCTCGGCAGCCAACCCCTTCATACGCGGTGACGCCTGAGTCATCTCCAGCACAGCAGATGCCTGGTCAACAGCCCGAAGCCCGTCATCGGAGAATCTCCTGACCATCATTGCGCGCCGGACAAAACCATAGACTGTCATGCCTGACCAGCGAACAGCCTGTGCCCACTGTGACGCTCGATCGATCCACCACATCGCGCCGGTTAAATCCCCGTTCTCCTCGGTCAACCAGCTCAGCAACTCGGCATAGCGGGCCTGAAGTGCGCCACACCGGCGCCGCCCCTCATCGGCCGCCCTGCGGCGCAGCCCATCCAGAATAGCGACATCCCCTGTCATCCCGTCGACGAGCTGAGCAGGTGGTAGAAATCGGGCAGCCTCTCGGAAACCATGAAATGCATCATCAAAAAATTGCAGGCAGTCGTTGTTGAGCTCGACGCTGTCCAGCGCCCGTTCGAACTCATCCTGCAGACCGCCGCTCACCATCCCCAGGCCGAGGGCCGTCAGCACCTGCCGCCGGGACAGGGGCATCACGACACCTCCCTGCGGCAGTCGCACGACGAGCACGTCTGTCTTGGGTACCCCAGGCGCGGAGCGTTCTCGGGCACTGCCGTCAGTGCCCCGCGCGAGGGCTTCGACCACGCTACCCGTCCGGTAGATCCGGTCCAGCGTCCGTTGAACGAGCCAGACACCGACATCGGCGTGAATGAAACCACCAACCACCTGCGGCTGACATCCCCGGTTACTGACCCACGGCACGGCAGGAGCCGCTTGGTACGGACCGAGCGCGGTCGCGCTGGCCTCGGCGAGGTAGTGGTGGAGCCGGAGGCGCCGCCGGGAGTTGTGACCCACGATGAAAGGGCTGTGTTATGCCGCCGGTAGATCAGGTCCGGCGCCGCGACGGTACTCGACCTGCGACGGTGACCAGCACCGTCGACGGACGTGATCATCTGATCGGCACATCGGTGGCGGTCGGGCTGGCGGCGGGCCAGGGGACGTCCGTGGCGCTGTGCGGACGGCTGGTGGTAGCCGCGTCGTTGACGGTCCCACCGGGGCCGATGTGTTTCGATTGCGAGACCGCGCTGCACCGCGTCACCGTCGGCGGTAACACCTCGGATCGTCGTGATGGACTGGTGGCGCGACTGTTGCGTCGACTCAGGTCACACACTGGTTCACGGGCACTGTCTGCGGGCAGGCATCGGGCGGTGCGGGCGTGATGCGCTGGTGTATGGCCTCCTTCGCCGACGGCGACACGCACCTCGCCGAGCCTGGGGAACCTGGGCAGCTGGTCACCGCGCACTGTGATGGTAGGCAGTTCTGTCCGCTGGCGATCCTGCCCGGCGCAGCGCCGGACCCGGAGCAGGTCTGCCCTGCCTGCAGGGCGGGCCAGCCGAGCCCGGCGACCCAGACCCATCGAACCACGCCTGACAAGGTGACCACGTGAGCACACTTCGAGACACCAACGTCAGCACGGCCGACCAGGTCACACAGGCTGACGCACTGCGCACGGCGATGCTCGCCGAACTTCGCCAGCTGGGGGTGATCCGTAGCGAGGAGGTCGCCGACGCCGTCGCTACGGTGACGCGGCATCTGTTCGCGCCGGGGGAGCCGCTGGAGCGTGCCTACGCTGCCAAGACCATCCTGCAAACCAAGCGGGACGAGCGCGGCGTGGCCATCAGCATGGTATCCGCGCCCGACATTCAAGCGATGATGCTGGAACAGGCCCAGCTCGGACCCGGTATGCGGGTTCTGGAGATTGGATCGGGCGGTTACAACGCGGCGTTGATCGCCGAGTTGGTCAGCGAGACCGGGCAAGTCACCACCGTCGACATCGACCCCGAGGTGGTCGACCGCGCCCGGCGCTGCCTGGGGGCAGCGGGGTACGAGAAGGTCAACGTGGTGCTGGCGGACGCGGACGGCGGTGTGCCAGACCGCGCGCCTTACGACTGTGTGATCGCCACGACCAGCGCGTGGGACATCCCGTCGGCCTGGACCGATCAACTTGCCGAGGGCGGGCGGATCGTCGTTCCGCTGCGGATGCGCGGCCTGACCTGCTCGGTGGTGTTCGAGCGTGACGGGGATCGCTTGGTGAGCCAGGGCTACGAACTGTGCAGTTTCGTGCCGATGCAGGGCGTCGGCACCCCCACCGAGCGCCTGGTCTCACTCGACGGGGACGAGGTCAGCCTCCGGGTCGACGGGAACCAACCGATTGACGCCGATCGTCTGCGGGCGGCCCTGTCCCAACCGAGGGTGCAGGCGTGGTCCGGAGTCACCTCCGGTGCAGACGGGCGGTTCGATGGTCTTCATCTGTGGCTGGCCATGGTTGTGCCGACCTTCGGTGTCCTGACGGCGCGGAAAGAGGCCGTCGCTCGTGGCGTCGTCACCCACGCTTGGGCTTTGGGTATACCGACCGCGGTCGAGGGGGGAAGTTTCGCCTACCTGGGCCTGAGCCCAGTCACCCCGGACAGCAAGAGACGTGAGTTCGGGGTTTACGGGCACGGGCCAGATGCCGAGGAACTTGCTCACCAGGTCGTGGGGCACATCCAGTCCTGGGACGGCAGCAGCCTTGATGCGCGTATCGAGGTGTACCCGTTAGATACGCCGGATGATCAGCTTCCCCGGGGGGCTCTGGTCCTGGACAAGAAGCACACACGAGTCGCCATTTCCTGGCCCTGACAGCGGACGCCTTTGACCGAGTGTACGAGCTTCGGAGTTCGCTCCCGACGGAACCCAGAGAAGGCGGAAAGTAGCGGCCGCGTTAGTTGGCGTCGCCCCAGTCGTTAGCCAGGTCAGCCATTGCGCGGGTCACCAACGCTCTGGCTTCGGCCCCGTACACCGCTGACTGCTGGAGCTGCTCGAACATCGTGGTGTAGAGCTTGACCTCGCGCGGCTGGGTGACCTCCAGACTAGCTGTGGGCGTCTCGACGCGGACCATGGCGTCGTCATAGATCCAGAAACCAACGGACGTGAATACCTTGCGGGGTGCCGTCTCAGGGATGATGCCGAGGCTGACCCGGGGCAGCGACATCATGCCGAGCACACGATCGAGCTGGCCCGACATTGTGTCGAGATTCGCCACTCGGGCTCGAATCGCTTCTTCTTCGAGCACCACAACGAAGCGGCGATTGCCGGAATACACGATGCGCTGCCGCTCCATGCGGGCCTCGACGGCAGCTTCGAGGTCATTCGGGGCATCCAGGAAATCGATAAAATATGATAGCATCACTGCTGAGTACTCGGCTGTCTGGAACAGGCCAGGAATGATGTTGTGCTCATAGATCCGGAACAGCTTGGTGCGTTCGTAGAGCGGCACCGAGGACAGCATCAGGCGCTTCATGCCGGTGCGTGTCTTCCGTCGCCACTCAACGTACATCGACTCAACCGTACGGGCGGTGGCGATCAGGTCGGCGATCTGGCCTTCGGCACCGCAGGCGCGGCACCATACCTTAATATTCTCCTTCGATGGCGCCTGACTGCCGTTCTCAATGCGACTGATCTTCGTGTAATGGCACCCGATGTCAGCCGCCAAGGCTCGTCCCGTGAGACCCGCCTCCTTGCGGATCTCACGAAGACGAACGCCAAGAGCCTCCTGGGCTTGCTTGGCCGGGCTAGTTCGGCCGGTACTCACTGGTGGGGATGGAGAGTTTCCACACCTCCTCAAAAGACGTCCGGCACAACTCGATCGCGCGGCGATCCGTTGTCCTGTGCCGGTCCACCACGAGCCCGCTGGCAGCAAAGATCAAGAAGACCACAACCTCATCGTCGAACAACCAGAAATCGTTGCCGGGTAGCGCCACCATGGACACGCGGCGTCGCGGAACCCAGCGGATGTCTTCGCCGGCTTGAACGAAAAGTGGGGTATCCTTCAGTGCCCACTTCTGATACTCGGAGATCGGCTCCGACACAATACACGCCCGCCGGAACAC
>JBOHHD010000004.1:0-15554 GCA_050700515.1 Pseudonocardiaceae bacterium | reverse complement strand
GTGAGGGGCCGGCAGACGTGGCGGATTTCGCGGCGGGTTGGCCGCTGCGGATCGGCTACCCCCATTTCTGTCTTGTTATCGCCCGGTGCGGCGAGGAGTTGATCGGCTTCAGCTTCGGCCATCAGCTTCCGGTGCGGACAGGTTGGTGGGACGGCACGTTGGCCCCGCTGCCCGACGAGATCACCACGGAGTACCCCGGACGGACGTTCGCGATCATCGAAATGGCGGTGCGGCACCGCTACCGGCAACGAGGTGTTGCGCGCCGGATGCATGCCAGGCTGACGGCTGGGCTGACCGAAGAACGGATCACGCTGTTGGTACGCCCCGACGCGCCGGCACCGCAGCACGCCTACCGATCGTGGGGTTACCAACCAGTCGGCCAAGTCCAGCCCTTCCCCGAAGGGCCGGTGTATGACGCCATGATCAAGTCGTGCATCGCTCCGTGCTGAATCTGCGGGAGAGTGTGATCAATGGGTCTGGCAGATGAGGCCGACGACACCATGACGAACCCAGAACCCGACGTGGAACTACGTCACTACCTGGGCCACGAAATTTCCGCGATCCGAAAAATTTCCATCGATCTCTACCGTGAGGCATTCAAACACGAAATCGATAAGCCATTTTGGTCCACGGAACGGTACAGTCAACGAATCGAACGTCACGCTACCATGTCAGGGTTCGGCGCAGTCGTCGCCTACACCAACGAGGAACCCGTGGGTTTAGCCTACGGAATCACCCTGCCCGCTACAACGCGCTGGTGGGCAACCATTCAACCAGCACTGACCGATCCCACGTTCACCCATGAAGACGGACACCGCACCTTCGCGCTCTTCGAGGTCATCGTCAAACCCGAGTATCAAGGCCAAGGCATCGGCCGACGTACCCATGACGAACTACTCTCCAAGCGTAGTGAACAGCGCGTCACTATCGCCACCCATCACGGCAACACCCATGCCCGAAATACCTACACTAGCTGGGGTTACCACCACATCGGCACCCGCCAACCAGCACCACCGGCCCCGCTACTCGACGTCTTCCTACGGACGCGATAACTAAAAGAAATCGGATGTCGCCATCACTGATGTCGAAACGCTGTCGCAGATGGAAATTCTAGGACGGGAAACTTGCGTCGAATTAGGCAAAGATGTGACAGGAGAGGAGAGTGTGGCCGGGCGGAGCTGTTACAGGGTGAGGCGTTCGATGAGCTGTTTCGCACCTTCAATCGCGGAGCGTTTCACCTGGAGGTGCAAGACAGCTACCACACCCCCGAAGAGGCCGGCCCGTTCCGCTTGTTCATGGATGGGCAGCTCGATGACTTCGCGTGGCATCAGCCGTGGCTTAACCTCGTCATGGAGGCTACCGGCGCGGGTAAGCACATCAGGCGGGCGCGGATTGTTACCGTTCCCCATGGTGATTACACCAGGTGGGGGCTCACCGTAGCCGAGCATAATATTTCCATCGGGGAAGATATCCGGTGGTTACCCCGTCATCTCATCAGTTCCGTTGATTTGCCTGCCGACGACTACTGGCTGTTCGACGACGACCGGGTGGTGTTCACCGTGTTCGAGCGGGATGGTCGGTTCGCCGGTGGGGCCGCCACCACTGACCTGACAATTATTGAATACTGCCGCACGGTACGGGATCAGGTATGGCAGGCCGCCATTCCCCACCGTCAGTACATTGTCAGCGAGTACGTCTCCCCGTAGCGCTGTGTGCTGTGACGAGTTCGGTTCACCAAGCCCGAGAGCCCTCGGCCACCGGCTGCGAGACATACGCAAAGATGCAGGGCTCACTAGCATGCAGCTGGCAGAGCTCGCCGGTTGGCACAGCTCCAAAAGTTTCCAAAATCGAATACGGTAAGCAAGCACCTTCCGAAGACGATATTCGCGGGTGGTGTCTCCACCAGGGCCACGTCAAGATGACTCATCGTGTTGATCATTTGACGCCTGGTAATAGACCCCACCAGCAAGAACGCTCACCTGAGCACCTCACTCGGACATGTTCCCACCCCGTGCCGTTCGGAGCCGAATCGCTGTTCTGGAGGCTCAGAAACCGCCATGAGGAGCCTCATCGCTATTTTGAGCACCCGTGGACTGCTGTTCGGAGGCGAATCGCGGTCTGAGTCGTCACACGAGGCCACGCTTTCCCGTCAGTCGACGCCCCCGCATCACGTATCCGGTGCCGGGCAGGTTCGCTATTCCTGGATACCCCGTGCGACAAGCTGCTGTACAGATCTGCCTAGCCGCGCAGGCGCATGGACATGACCAGGTAACGGTAGGAGGCAGCGCCGTCGTCGGGGGCATCGGAGGGGGTGTCGTCAGCAGGGGGATCGGTGACGGGGGTGATGACGGTGGGACGGGCCGAGGTGGTGAAGGACATGATCGCCTGGGGAGTGGTCAGCGCGCTGAAGCCGTCGATCAGGTAGCCGGCGTTGAAGCCGATGGTCAGCGGCTCACCGGTCACGGCGACCTCCAGTGCCTCGTCGGCGCTGGATTCGTCCTCGGCTTCGGCGGAGAGCGCGATGGTGCCCTCGGAGAAGGCGAGTCGAATCGGGGCGAACCGCTGGGCGACCAGCGACACCCGCTTGAGCGCCTCGATGAACGGGCCGACCTGGACCTGGGCGGTGGTGGTCACCTCGGTGGGCCAGAGCGAGGCGAACTTGACGAACTCACCGTCCAGCAGCCGGGTGAGGGTCTGCCGACCGGCGGCGGAGAACCCGAGAAACCCCGAATCGGTCCCGTCACCCATGGAGAGCACCACTTCACTCGCCGAGCCGAGGGACTTGGCGGCTTCGGCGAGTGTCTTCGCCGGGATGATCACCGCGCCGGAGGGGACGGTGCCCGACGGGGTCCACGGCACATACCGCTCGGCAAGCCGGTACCGGTCGGTCGCGGCGAAAGTGAGCCGGTCGGCACCGATCTCCATCCGTACCCCGGTGAGCATCGGCAACGTCTCGTCCCGGCTCGCCGCCCCGGTGACCTGGGAGACGGCGGTGGCGAAGACATCGCCCCGCACGGTGCCCGAGGTGGGAGGTAGCTCAGGCACCGCGGGATAGTCCTCGACCTGCAACAACGGCAGGTTGAACCGGGCCGCGCCGCAGCGCACGGACAACCGGTTGCCCTCGGCCGCGACCCGCACGTCCTTGGGAGGCAACGCGCGGGCGATCTCGGCCAGCAGCCGGCCGGACACCAGCACCCGCCCGGCGGACTTCTCGGTGACGGGCACCTCGATCCGGTTGAGCACCTCGAAGTCGAAGCCCGAGACGATCATCGTACCGTCGCGCACCTCGAGCATGAGGCCCGCGGTGACCGGGACGACCGGTCGCGTCGGCAGCCCGCGGGCCGTCCATGCCACGGCGTCGGCGAACGCGTCCCGCTCAAGCTCGAACTCCACCTGCGGCCATCCTCCCTGCGAGTTCATCCCGATACGCCGGATGAGCGAGCGTACCGGGCAGATGCGCGGGTGCGACGATGGGCTTGGTCGCCCCCGGGAGGGGCGCTTCCGTCAAACCCTCCTGACGGCCGGACCGGCTGGGCGCGGGACGAGTACTGTGCACTGCTGTGGGACGCTCACCGACTGATGCGCTAAGGAAGTTCGAGCTGGAGGTGGCAGCCGACGCTCCGAGCAATCGCCGGGGTCGCGAGTTGCACGTTCTCAGGTCCCTCAGCGCCCTGGAGGCCCTGGTGTCCAAGCGTATCGCCGAGGTGGTGGCCGTCTGCCGGGAACAAGGTGCCTCCTGGTCAGAGATCGCCGCCAGCTTGCACGTCAGCAAACAGGCCGCCCACGAGCGCTTCGGCCACCGCAGGCCAGCTGCGGTCACCCACCCCGCAGGTGAGGTCATGCCGTAACCCGAGTCGTGACCTGATCAGACCTCCGCCGAGCCGGCGCCGTCCCCGGCAGGTACTTGACAGCCGTCCTGCTCCTGCTCGATGACCAGAAGCGCACCTTTGGTGTCGGGACGGGTATTGCGCAGCGCCGTGCACAGCACTCGCACGTTGATCGCGCGACCCCGTCGGTTGACCGCCTCGACCTGGAGCTCATGCGGGCCATCCTCACCGCCGAGGGTCTGGCGGATGATGGGACGCAGCCGGTCGGTGGGCAGGCCGATGTCGAGGTGGAGGAAATGCTGGCCGAGCGCCTCGTCCTGGCGCAGCCCCCACAGGTCCTCGGCCCGGCGGTTCCACGCCCGGATCGTCATGTCGTGGCCGATCACCGTGACACCCGCCTGCAAGCTGGTGAGGATCGCTTCGAGAAAGTCGTTGGCCTCGTCGAGGTCGGTGGTGCGATCCCGCAGTTCGTCGTTGATGGTCTGCAGCTCGTCGTTGGTCGACTGCAGCTCCTCGTTCATCGTTTCCAGTTCCTCGTTGGTGGACTGGAGCTCCTCGTTGGTCGTCTCCAGCTCTTCCACCGTCGACTGGAGTTCCTCGTTGGTGGTTTCGAGTTCCTCGTTGGTGGACTGCAACTCTTCGTAGGCGGTCTCCAGTTGCCGGTTGGCGTGCAGCAGATTGTCCTGGAGCCGCCGCGCCTCGGAGACATCGTGGAAGATCAGCGTGACGCCGAGCAAGGTGGAGTCGCTGTCCACCAGCGGGTTGATCTGGAGCTCCAGGTGCAGGGGATCCCGCTCACCGAAGGAGTACTCGATATCGGCTACCCGTACCGTCCGGCGCTCCAGCTGGGCCTGCTCGATGAAACGGCGCAACTCGACCGGCCGGTAGGACAGCTCAAGGTCGCGGAACGGCTTGCCGAGATCCCGGGCGGAGATACCGAACATCACGTCGGCCTGCCGGTTGGTCAACGCGACCAACCCGTCTGCGGTCACCACCATCTGCCCGACCGGACTGGCCAGCAATGCCTCACTACGCAGTATGTCCAGTCCGCTCAGCGGGGTGCGGGGTGCGGGAACCCCCCCAGCAGTGCCCCATTGGACGGCACCGCCCGGGCCACCGTCCGGAAGACCCGGCGTTTGAGATCAATGGGCTGAAATATGCTTGTGTGACTGAGCAGCATCTCCGCCTTACCGAGGAACAGTACGCCGGACTCACCGAGCGCGAAATGGAAGCGAGCCAGAATTCGGGACTGGGTCTCCGCGTTGAAATACATCAAGGTATTGCGACACACCAGCAGGTCGATCCGCGAGATCGGGGCGTCCTATATCAGGTCGTTGCGGCCGAAAATCAGCGCGCGGCGCAGGTCCTTGCGGAACAGGTACCGGTTCCCCGAGTGCTCGAAGTACCGGCTGAGCAGGTCGGGGGGGATAATGCGCACGTCCTGGGCGCTGTAACTGGCGTGCCGTGCCTGGGTGAGGCTCTCCTCGTCGATGTCGGTGGCGTAGATCTTGATCCGCCCCCGGAACTGTTCGGACCCCAGTTCCTCGGCGAACAGCATGGCGAGGCTATATGCCTCCTCGCCGGAGGCGCAACCCGCGCTCCACACCCGAATGGACTGGTCGGACCCCTTGTCCTCAAGTATTTTCGGAATCACCTCGGTGCGCAGCAGTTCCCAGGCATCGGTGTCGCGAAAGAAACCCGTGACGTTGATCAGGATCGTATTGAAGAGTTCGGTGAACTCCTCTGCTCCCACCTGAAGATGGTCCAGGTAATCGCTATAGCCGGAGATGCCCAACTGTGCGATCCGCCGATCGACTCGACGCATCAGGCTGGAGCGCTTGTAGCCGGTGAAGTCGAATCCTCGCATCTCCTTGAGATGGATCAAAAGGGTCTCGAAATCAGGGTCGGTCACTACAGGCCTCCGGATAGGTGCAACGTCGGTAGTGCCGGTTCATCCCGGTCATTCCCGGTACCCGCTTTCCCCGAGTAGCTGCCGAATCTGCGCTGCGGCCCGGTCGGCGTGCTCGGCCCGTAGCGTATGCCGGTTGACCACCTCCGAACTGCCCCTCGGACCGGCCAGCGCCGCCAGCTGCCCGCTCAACGCCGACTGCTCCTCCAAAGCGCGCAGCGCCGCCCACAAGGCGACGTCCACCGCGTCATTCTGCGCGGCGAGCAGGCTCTCCGGTGACCAGGCGTGACCCACCCGGCACCGATAACGCGGGCTGGGTGCTCCCTCGAGTTCCATCATCGTGCCGTGGCAGTACGGACAGCTCAGTCCGGTCGGACGACCCTGCAACCGATCCATGATCACGGCGTCGAGCTCGGCGATAGCCGTCTCCGCCACGAGTAACTGATCTGTGGAAAGGCGGACGGGGCCGATTCCTGTGCTAGCAGCGTGACGGTCTCCTGTGCCACCAGGTCAGCCACCAGTTCACCGATCTTGCCCGGATGCAGCACATGCTCGATCTCCAGATGGTCCAGGGCCGTGCACGGCATCGACCGGTGCAGCGCAGTATCAGGCTCCTGCACGATGGGGATGCCACCACGCTCGACAATCGCAGCCAGGCCGGCCGTTCCGTCGTCCCGGGAGCCGGACAGGATCACCCCGATCACCCGCGAGCCGAAGTGCCGGGCGGCCGAGCGGAACAGCGGATCCACTGCGGGCCGGTGCCCATTCTCCAGCGGACCCCGGGACAGCGCGATCTGACCGTCCCGGATCAGCAGATGCCGATCCGCGGGAGCAACGTAAATGTGGCCGGTCATGATCCGCTGTCCGTCTCGGGCGGCAATCGCGGGCAACGGTCCCGACCGGGCGAGAATCTTCGGTAATGCGCTCGGCGCTCCCGGCGGAATGTGCAGCACGATCAACACTGCGGCGTCCAGGTCAGGGGGAAAGCCGTGCACCATGGTGCGTAAAGCTTCCACGCCATCCGCCGAGGCGCCTACCACGACGAGATTACGCACCATCATTACTGGAACCGTACTCGTTAAGGTGGACTTTCACGGCCGGGGACTTTGAGGACCGCCCAGACGACCTTGCCCCCCTGAGCCTGCGGCGTGTATCCCCAGGCCCGGCTCAATTCAGCGACCAGGGCCAGCCCACGACCACCACCATGGCGCTCGGCGGGCGGGCACACCCGGGGCGGGCGGGAGTCGGCATCACCGGCGGCGATGGTGAGTGCTCCGCCGCACAACTCGAGGCGCAGCCAGCCGTCCGAGCGCGCGTGTCGGATGATGTTCTCAGCCAGTTCGGAGGCCACCTGCACGGCGTCGGTGGCGATACCCGGCACCAGCCACTCACGACACGTCTGCTCCACCATTGCCCGGGTGCGCCGGCCGCTGGTCACCTCACGGGACAGCACCACCTCCCGCCTGCGGCGCCGTGGTGGTACCGGGACGGCCTCGAGAGCATGGGCCACGCTGGGGTAGGTCGGAACGAACCGCGGTACGGCGCTGGATTCGAGCAGGGCACGCAGCGGCTGCCGCCCCGCCGCCAGTGCCATCGGCACTCCCGGCCAGTTGTCGATGCGCATCCGTACCGCCGGGAACACGGCCAGTGACGTGACCTTGTTCACCCGCAGGCCGTCCAGATCCACCACGAGCGCCGCTGGTTCCCGCTCGGCGCAGCGCAGCAGTCCATCCCGCAGTTCCCGGTAGGTGAGCGCACTCAGCAGCCCCACCGGCCGCAGCACCAGCGCACCCCCTACCGGTAAACTTTCCCATCGCAGAGTTGGCATCACTGTGGGGTACCCAGGTGGGCACCAACTCATGCCGGGGGCTGCGGAGCTACCCTGCGGGTCCGTCGCCCCACAGGGCCAGTCGCCATGGCGTCCCGTCGTGAATCGCGTCAGCGCACCAGGTCAGAGCCGGTTCGGTCAGCTCGCACTGGAACGCGCCCCGCCACTCCCGGCGAAGGATCGGCTTGAGGGACTGCGTTTCCCAGCCTGCGCAGTGCTGCGCCACCGGCTCCACCACAGCAGCCACCCGCGCATCCACCACGTCCATCCACGCGAGGCCCTGATCAGATCCCACACGCATGCTCGTACTCCTGATCGGCAGCGGAAGCACTGAGCTTCCCCGCCGTACCCGCCCGCTGTCCATAGGCGTCAGGGTTTCCGGACACAATGCCGACGACTGGGTCCCCGATGGTGCCCACCAAGGGGGGACAGCGACCGCCATCGGCGCTGCACCGGTTGCCCCCCGTTACCGCGCACGGCCCCGGCGGAGCAAAAATGGGCGGCGCAGGGTGAACGGTCCCAGCCGCCACCGCCGGGGATGGGAGATCCGTACCTCACCCATCGTGGATCGGCCAGTGATCACGATATGCAGGGGACCGGGGGAAATCCGACGGACCGTGGAGTCGCGGACACTGCCCGCCGTGACGCGCAAGCCGTCCGTGTCGACGGTGGCTCCGTCGGGAATGACGATCGTGGTCGAGCCACCCGTCTTGTCCAGCTCCAGGCTCACCACCGGCTCACTGACGACCGCCTCGGTGAAATCCAGCAGCGACGAGCCGAAGTACCCGACCAGGCGCACCCGGGGAGGCACCCGCCACGGTCCCCGGCGTTTGAGCTCGCCGAGATGGTGGGACAGTTCCAGGACATCCGGGTTCGAGGGGCGGGCGACGGTGAAGCCGGGCAGGTCGATCAGCACCGCGTTGAGCTCTCCCCGGGTGCGGGCCGCCAGTGCCGTATCCATGCGTTCGGTGAACTCGGCAATCGTCAGCCTGCCCTGGCCGACCGCCCGCTGCAGCAGCTCCGCGACATGCTCACGTTCGGCGTCCGACACCCTCAGCTCGCGTGGTTCGACCTCACCGCTCACTCATCCACGGTAGCCCGGGCCAGCCGCACCTCCCATTCCGTGCCCTGCCCGGGACCGGTGTCCAGGGTCAAGGTGGCGCCCAGGTCAGCCACCCGGCCACGGATGGTGCGTGTCATCCCCGTCGGGCTGCCTGCCTCGTCCCGGACGGTGAGCACCACCTCTTCGCCGAGGTCCTCGACCAGCACCCACGCCTTGGCGTCCGGATGGGCGGTGCCGGCCAGCACCTCGCGAGCGACCGCGACCAGCTCTTCGACATCACTGGCGGGCAGGGGTATCTCGGTGGCGGGCACCGCGACGTCGACCCGGGAGCTGGCCAGCAAACGCAGCGCCGATGCCAGGTCCTCGTCGTCGGAGCCGGCGGAGTCGACAGGACCGGGTATCGCCGCGGTCAGCAGCCGCTCCCGCTCGGCCGCGGCCGCCTCCGTGCGCGCGGCCCGGCGCAACTGCTCGGTGGCCCGCCGCGCCGTCGTGCCGGCCAGCCCGAACACGAAACCGGCCCCGACCAGCAGCACCATCTCACCGACCAGGTTCGTGGTGAGGACCCCGCGGGCCCACACCTCGGTCAGGCAGACGGCGACGCCGAACAGCACCCCCGCGATCCGGCCCGCGTGCACCCCGGCCGCCAGCACCGGGCCACTGGACCAGATTGCGGCGAGCAGCGGGGTGTGCGCGCTGAGCTGCTCGGCAGAGAGCACCAGTACCGAGGACGCGAGCAGAGCCAGGGTCACCAGCAGGTCGAGCGCGATCACATGGATGCGGCGGGAGACGTCGTAGCTGTAGGCCAGGCAGGTCACCAGAGTCCACACCACGATGCCGGCGAGTACCAGCCAGCCCAGATCGGGACGGGCGAAGCCGTCGTGCGCCACGATGATCGAACCGATCGCGACGGTCGCGGTGATGATCCGCAATACCACCACGGTCCGCCACAGCGGGGTCAGGATGTCGGTGGTGACCGGCATGGGCGCGGATCATGCCAGGTGCCGGTGGAGATCTTTCAGACGGGGACCTGCGCCCGCCGCGAGATCACCGTCGCCGCCAGCCGATCGCGATCGGGGGCCTCCCGGAGCGCCGGTCGCCACCCGCTGTCCAGCACGTCACGAACCCGGGCGATGATGCCCGGATCGGCGAGCACGTCGCCGGGTCGACGAAGCAGGTTCTGCAAGGCGGTGAACTCCGCCCACACCTCGGGGTCACGCTGCGCGGCAAGGAACGCTGCCGCGTTGGTCACCTCAGGGTTGCTCACCTCGGTGTTACCCCCCCTGGCGTCGGGTTCCTGGGGGTGCCAGCGGCGCAGGCGCGCCTCGTCCTGGGCCACCGCGTCGTGGAACCAGGGGGCCAGCAGATCCTGCTGGGCCGCGTCGGCCGCCGCCGCGACCGCCACCGCGTCGGTCCCCTGCGCCAGCACCGTCCGCGCGCAGACCAGCGCCGATTCCAGCCCGAGAGTGGCCCCCCGGCGATAGGCGGGATTGGTGGTGCACACCGCGTCGCCCACCGCCAGCAAGCCGGGCAGCACCGGCACTCCGGCGGGCGCCAGCACTCGCAACCGGTTGTGCAGCCCCGCCGTCTCCGACGTCACCGCCACCCCGGAGATCGGCAGAGCGACCGAGGAGTCGACCCACTGTCCAATCATCGGGATGCTCGCGGCGGCGGCGTCGAAGGCATCGGCGCGCCGCAGCTGGCGAAGTTCCAGGTCTTCGGGAGGCACCCCGAAGGTCACCGAGAAGGTGCCGTTGTCGGCCGGGAACACCTGGCAGGAATACCGGTCGAAGATTCCGCCTGCGGTATCGCCACGGGTGATGTCCCCGGGATCAGCGCTGCGGTGCAGCACCCAGAAACGGGTGTAGTAATCGAGGGCACACGGCGAGCTCCGCTCGGGCACCGGACGACCCAGCTCGGCCAACCAGCCCGGAGCCGCTGAGCGGCTGCCGGTGGCGTCGATGACGATGTCGGCCTCCACCACGCCACCCTTGACCCGCACCCCGGCAACTCGCCCCCCGGCTTCGATCAGTCCGATCGCTGTTGCCCCGGCGTGCACCCGGATCCCGGCCTCGCGTTCCACCGCGCGGCGCAGCACCCATTCGACCACCGGCGCGCGCGCGGCGAGCACCACCAGTTCAGGATCGACCGGTCCGGTCAGCGCTACCGATGCCGGGGGGCACAGCGGGATCTCCCGGACCCCTGCCGCGAGCAGCCCGGCCAGCACGTCAGGCGCCTCGGTCGCCAGCAGTTGCCTGCACCGGGCGAGGTAGGCATGCGAATGGACTCCCTGCGGCACCGTGGCGCGATGCCACCCGGCGGCGGCGCGTACCCCGGTGGGCACTGCCGAGCGGTCCTGCTCCAGCAGGTCGACCGGCTGACCACCCCGGGCCAGGAACAGCGCCGTACTCAGCCCGGCGAGACCACCGCCGAGGATCAACAGCCGTGGATTCATCGGGCCACCGCGCTCACCTGATAGCACTCCGGCCTGCGGTCGGACAGGTGGCACCTCGCTCGCCGCGCCACACTGACAGACCCCGCCACGTCGATGTCAGCCATCGCCACCCCCGGTCCCACTCCGGTCTCCGCCAACGGCTCACCCAGGGGGTCGACGACCTTGGCGCGGCCGACGAAATGCAGTGAGCGGACCTGCCCGCACTGATTCGCCGACGCCCAGACCACCTGATTCTCCAACGCTTGAGCTTGATCGTGCAGGTCGAAACGCTGGACGCACCGATCACGAGTCCGGTACCCCGAGGGTGCGTTGTGACTGCGCGGCCAGGCCGACAGGCAGGCCACGAGTTGCGCACCGTCGAGCGCCAGCGCCCGGGCCGCCTCGGGGAACGCCTTGTCATAGCAGATCAGCATGCCCATCCGACCGATCGGGGTGTCGAAGGCGGTGAAGCCGTCACCGGCATCGTAGGATGTGCTCTCCCCCGGTGGCTGGTGCACCTTGCGGTGCACGGCGTGTACTCCGTCGGCCGACAGGCAGACCGCGCTGTTGTAGCGTCGCATTCCGCCGTCCGCCCGTTCGCAGAACCCCAGGCAGACCACGACGTCGCCGACCAGGCGGACCAGACTCGCGATCTCCGGACCGTCGACGTCCAGCGCGGGCGGTCCGGGATCAGCTGCGTCATCCGCGCCGGGCAGGTACCCGCCGAGGCAGGCCGCCGGCAGCACCAGCAGGTCGACCTCCTGGCGACGGGCCAGCTGAATCTGCCGGATCACCATGTCCTGGCAGGTGCGCAGGTCACGTCCGTAGGCGGCGGACACCGCAGCGATTCGGCTGATCATGCAGCAGCGAGCCTCCGTCGATCGTGTTATCCCCTAGGCAAGGGCTGCCCTCCAGATAAACGCCTGAATTTGTCGTGAATGTGTCATTTGCAACAAGCCCCGGTTACCGCGCAGCCCCGCGATCACGGATCCACTGGGCGGACGTCGACTCCGGGGGGTGGATCCGGGTCCGGATCCAGGGGGGTGTCGGCAACCGGCACCACCGAAGCCTTCCGGCGAAGTTTCGGGCGGATCTGCTCGGTCTCTTCCACCCCGGCCAGCGAGCGGATGCCGGCGTTGAACACGGCCAGCAGCGGCACCGCCAGCAGCGTGCCGATGATCCCCGCGGTCAGCGCGCCCACCGCCACGGCCAGCACCACCGCCACCCCGTTGAGCTTGACGGCCCGCCCCAGCAGCAGCGGCTGCAGCACGTTGCCCTCCAGTTGCTGCACCCCGATCACCACCCCGAGCACGATGAGCGCCTCCACCGGGCCGTTGGCCACCAGCACCACCAACACCGCGGCCACACCCGAGACCACCGCGCCGACCACCGGGACGAACGAGGCGAGGAACACCAACGCCATCAGTGGCACCACCAGCGGAGCACCGACCACGAACAGCCCGATCCCGATCCCGATCGCGTCGGCGATCGCCACCAGAACGGTGGCCCGGACGAAGCCGACCAGCGAGGCATAGGCGCTCAGCCCGGCGACGTCGAACCGATCCCGCACCGGTACGGGCACCAGTCGGACGATGAACAGCCACATCGATCGCCCGCCGTACAAGAAGTAGCTCAGGACGAACAACGCCAGCACGATCCCGGTGAGGATCTCTCCCACGGTGACCGCAGTGGTCACCGCGCCCGAGGTGATGCTGCTGCTGGATATCGATCGGCCCACCGAGTCGAACAGGTTCTCCACGTTCACCGGAGGCAGGCCGAAGTGCGGTCGCTCCAGCCAGCTCCGGATTTCCTGGAGACCTTCCCCGACCTGTGTCCGCAGCTCCGGGAAACCGTCCACGAAGGCCTGAACGACGAAGGCCAGCATCCCACCGATCAGCGCCAGCCCGGAGAACATGACGATCGTCGTGGCCAGCGCCCGGGGCACGCGGCGGGTCATCCAGTTCACCACCGGCCCGAGCAGCGCGGTCAGCAGTAGCGCCACCGCGACCGGGATCACCACCACCCGCAGCCAGATCACCAGATGACCCACCACGATGAACAGCCCGGTCACTGCCAGCACTCGCCACGACACCGCCGCCGCGACACGCAGGGAGTAGGGCACGGCAGTGGTCGCGTCACGGTACGGACTCTCACTCACGGCAGCCACGCTAGCCGCCCGTCCCGGCCTAACCGAACCCCCACCGGTACTTGCTCGAACCGAAAGCCGCGCATCCAGCCATCACAAATATGCCGCAGACCACGGCGAGGAGACCGCGACCGACTACCGTCGCCTGACTATGCAGTCGGGCCCGGTCGGCTGGCACTGTCACTCAAGTGCCTTTGCCGCGTCAGCCCGGTGTGCCGCATAATCCCGCGCATAGGTTTGTGCGTGATCGCTGTGCCAATTTGGTCCACCATTGTAGCGAGCCGCCAGTTCCTGCCCCTGCTGGACAGTCATCTGCTGGGGATCGGTCAGTGCGAAGTCCGAACTCTGTTTAAGGTTGGACAAGTACTGGGCGGCGATGAACACGTTCTCCTTCGGATCTTTCAGGGACGAAACGATCTCATCGCGCTGCTGCTTCGACAAATCTTCAGGATCGTAACCAAGCACCTCGGCGGCCCGCCGCACCTGCACTGCCATGGGACCGTAGGAAGTCTGGTCCGGGTCGCCCCCAACCCAGGTCCCCTCGCGTAACCAGCCCGGTATGTGTTGCCGCGTCCAATCCGTGACATCGTCCAGAATCATCGGCTTTCCGCCAACCTCATTGTAGGCGACCCCGGCCAACACGTCCGCAGGAATTCCATACTGGTCCGCGGCAGCCTTGAGGACCTCCCGGTTGTCCCGGATCCAGCGCAGTTTGAAATGCTTTTCGCTCTCCCCTTCGACGGGCATCCCGTTCTGAGTGATGTCAATGCCACCTTGCCAACGAATGAAGTCCGCAGTGCTCCAGGTGACGTTGCCACCAGGCAGGGCGTCGGCTCGTTTACGCAAATCACGCAGGTCGGGGGAGACCGCCGAAGACAGTCCTGTCCCGTCCGCGTAAGCCGGGATCTCGCCCATACCGGGCAGCCGCACATGAGGGTCCTCGGCCGCCTCGGCCAGCTCTTGTTTCAGGCCAGGAATGTGCCTGATAATCGAGTCTGCGCTGACTATCCAGTTGGTATCGGGACGGTAGTCGGGAAGCAGCTCATAAGCTCTGCGCAGAGCTGCGACACAGGCCGATCGCGCGCTCTTTTCGAGCTTTTTGGCGTCGCCGAAGATCTGGTGGATCTGATCATACAATCGATCGGCACGCCGTTCGACATCGTGATCGATAAAGATACCGCCCCGTACACTTTCCCACTGTCGCAGAGGCTCCGACGGGAAGAACAAGCCGGAATTGTAGGGCTTGAGCAGTTTCTCGAGCTTTTTCCCCAACGACCGACCTTCGCTCAACAGCTCCTTAGCCTTTTTTAACTCGGGTACGTAATCGCCGAGAGCTTTTCCTGCCGCGACGAAAGCATCCCCGAGGTAATGCACCAGGCTGGTCACCTCGTCGAGCTTGCGGTCGTACATCTCGCGGCCGGCGCCGTCCCACTCCGTGTTCGCCTTGACAGCCGTCAACTCCGGCAGCGCAGTGTCCGCCAACCGACCGAGGCGTTTGAACTCCTCGGCATTAACATTGATCATCCCCGGATCGGACTCGTCGATATATTTTACGTCCGACCAGTACGCCATGTGTCACCCCCGCGAACCGTCAACGCTCTTCCGGTGGCACCAGAGTAGTGGTCAGTAAGAAGCTGTCCATCAACTCCTGGTTGGCCGCGTCGACCTCGACGTGCTGCTGGCCGGTGTCCTCGAGCTTGGTGGCCAATGACCCCAGCACCGCCACGGCGTCCTGGTACTGGTCGAACGCGAAGCTGGTGAACTTCTCCACGAGATCACCGATCTCGTGGTGGGAATGCGGCGCCTTCGCCTGTGTCGCCAGCTCGGTGTCGGGACGTCCGGCCTCCAGATAGCCGGCCAGCTCGACCAGCACATTGGCGTTGTGGTTGATCGACGGGATGTTGCTGCTGAAGCCCGGGCCCGTCATCACCGCCCCCTTTCAGTACCTTCACGACAGACGAACCCGTGCTGATGTGCTCAACATGGATAGGGTCGCCTGCAACCAAGAGTAGTGGGGACAGTGAGGTGGGTGGGCACTTCTTTCTGAGCTACTCCGCCGTGGACGGTGTGGAGTTCGCGGTGAGCCTGGCCGACAAGCTGGCCGCGGGCACCCCGCCGTATCCGGTGTGGCTGGATCGTCGCGAGCTGCGTCCCGGGCTGGACTGGGACGAGCAGATCGTCGAGGCGCTGCGCACCTGCCGGGGGCCGCTGTTCGTGCTGACCGAGGACAGCGCCGGCCCGGAGTCGGTCTGCAAACAGGAGTGGGTGCGGGCGCCGAAATACAAGAAGCGGCACGAGTACGGGCGAGTTGCTGCTCACCGAGCCGGCCCGGCTGTCCCTGGCGCAGGCT
>JBOHHD010000003.1:0-9102 GCA_050700515.1 Pseudonocardiaceae bacterium | reverse complement strand
GGGCTCGTCCCGCGAGCCCACCGCCACCCACATCCCGACCGCGGCTGAGCCGGTATCCGGCAACTCCTCGGTCAGTACCCGGAGTCCGGAAGGAAGCACGCTGCGCCGTAGCGTCACGTGCCGGCCGAGGCCTCGGCGACGTCGGCGGCCTCGTTCAGGCCGGCACCAGCACTGGTAGGGGCCTCGTCGCCCTCGCGGACCGGCACCAGGCTGATCTTGCCGCGGTTGTCGATGTCGGCCACCTCGACCCGCAGCTTGTCGCCGACCTTCACCACATCCTCGACCTTGCCGATCCGCTTACCATTGCCCAGCTTGGAGATATGTACCAGGCCGTCCTTGCCGGGCACCAGCGAGACGAAGGCGCCGAACGCGGCGGTCTTCACGACGGTCCCGAGGAACCGCTCCCCGATCTTGGGCAGCTGCGGGTTGGCGATCGCGTTGATCAGATCGATGGCGGCATCAGCGGACGGCCCGTCCTGCGCACCGACGTAGATCGTGCCGTCGTCCTCGATGGAGATGTCCGCGCCGGTCTCCTCGGTGATGGAGTTGATCATCTTGCCCTTCGGGCCGATCACCTCCCCGATCTTGTCGATCGGGATCTTAATCGCGGTCACCCGCGGGGCGTACGGGCTCATCTCATCCGGTCGGTCGATAGCCTGCGCCATCACGTCCAGGATGGTCAGTCGGGCATCACGCGCCTGGGACAGCGCACCCGCCAGGACGTCGGAGGGAATTCCGGCCAGCTTGGTGTCCAGCTGAAGGGCGGTGACGAAGTCCTTGGTACCCGCGACCTTGAAGTCCATATCACCGAAGGCATCCTCGGCGCCGAGGATGTCGGTGAGTGCGACGTAGCGGGTCTGCCCGTCCAGCTCACCGGAGACCAGGCCCATGGCGATGCCCGCCACCGGCGCCTTGAGCGGCACCCCAGCGTTGAGCAGCGACATCGTGGACGCGCAGACCGAGCCCATCGAGGTGGAGCCGTTGGAACCGAGCGCTTCGGACACCTGGCGAATCGCGTAGGGGAACTCCTCGCGGCTGGGCAACACCGGCAGCACGGCCCGCTCGGCCAGCGCGCCGTGGCCGATCTCGCGCCGCTTGGGCGAGCCGACCCGACCGGTTTCCCCGGTGGAGTACGGTGGGAAGTTGTAGTGATGCAGATAACGCTTGGTGGTCTCCGGACCGAGCGAATCGATCTGCTGCTCCATCCGCAACATGTTGAGCGTGGTCACACCCATGATCTGGGTCTCCCCGCGCTCGAACAACGCAGAGCCATGAGCCCGCGGGATCAACTCGACCTCCGCCGACAGCGGCCGGATGTCAGTGATTCCTCGGCCGTCGATACGTACCCTGTCGCGCAGGATGCGTTCCCGTACGGCAGCCTTGGTCACCGCCCGGAACGCAGAACCGATCTCCTTTTCCCGGCCCGCGAATCGCTCACCGAGGGTTTCCAGACAGCTGGCCTTGATCTCCTCGAGCCGATGCTCCCGATCCTTCTTGCCCGGGATGGTCAGCGCCTGCGCCAACTCCTCGGCCACCGCGTCACGCACTGCCTCCTGGACATCGGGCTGGTAGGCCGGGAAGGTGGGAAACTCCAGCGCCGGGCTGCCTGCCGCTTCGGCGAGCTGCTGCTGCGCTTCGCACAGGAGGCGAATGAACGGCTTGGCGGCCTCCAGCCCCGCGGCGACGATCTCCTCGGTAGGAGCCTGGGCACCGCCTTCGACCAGCGCGGCGGTGGCCTCGGTGGCCTCCGCCTCGACCATCATGATCGCTACGTCGGTACCGACCACCCGGCCTGCGACAACCATGTCGAAGACTGATCGCCCGACCTGCTCATGGGTGGGGAAGGCGACCCACTGCTGGTCGATCAACGCTACTCGGGTGGCCCCCACCGGCCCGGAGAACGGCAAACCGGACAGTTGGGTGGACGCCGAGGCAGCGTTGATCGCGAGCACGTCGTAGGGATCGGAGGGGTGCAGGCTCAGCACCGTGATGACGACCTGCACCTCGTTGCGCAGGCCGTCGACGAAGGACGGGCGCAGCGGACGGTCGATGAGCCGACAGGTGAGGATCGCGTCGGTGGACGGACGACCCTCACGGCGGAAGAAGGAACCGGGAATTCGTCCGGCCGCATACATCCGTTCCTCGACATCGACGGTGAGCGGAAAGAAATCGAACTGGTCCTTCGGCTGCTTGGACGCCGTGGTGGCGGACAGCAACATGGTCTCGTCGTCCAGGTAGGCAACAACGGATCCAGCAGCCTGCCGGGCCAACCGGCCGGTCTCGAAGCGCACGGTACGAGTACCGAAAGTGCCGTTGTCCAGTACTGCGGTGGTCTCGTGCACGGTGTCGGCCGAGGGAGTGGTCGTGAGATCGGTCAATTCTTCTCCTCCTCGCAACACGGGCCGCAAATGGCACCACCGGTGCGGGAGCGAGGAGAGGGCCGGTCTTCGATCGAAGCCCTCGGGAGCACGAGCTCCCGGGAGCCACTACCGAGGACCGGCAAACGACGCTCGGCAAGGACGGTGACGAGGCGGCTCGGATGGCGATGTGTGGTCAGCGACGTAGGCCGAGGCGCTCGAGCAGCGACCGGTAGCGCGCGATGTCGACTCGGGCCAAGTAGTTCAGCAGGTTACGACGGCGGCCGACCATGAGAAGCAGGCCGCGTCGCGAGTGGTGGTCATGTTTGTGTTGCTTGAGATGTTCGGTGAGGTCCTTGATCCGCTTGGTCAGCAGGGCGACCTGTGCCTCGGGGGAACCGGTATCCCCGCCGCGAAGCCCGTACTCGGCCAGGATCTCGCTCTTTTGTGCGGTGGACAGCGCCACGGGTTAATCGTCTCCTGTCACATTCGTACCGTGTGGGCCCGGAATCACACCGCGCCGGGGGCGGCGGGGGCAGCGACCTCGGCTCCGGCGACGCCAGCCACGGTTACCTCAGTCGCGGTACCGGCCGCCACGGACCGCAGCCGGACCCGGTTGGCAAGGTTACCAGCTCACCGGTCTGGACCCGGGAACACCCCGTACCGGGTCATCCGCCGCGGAGGGCGCCTCCGGTGCCGGCAGGTCGGTATCCGCTGCGCGCAGCAACAATCCGGCGAGCAACGGGAACTCATTTGCCAGCAGGTCGGCTGCGGCGGCCAGCTCAGCGGCACCGGCCAGCTTGCGCAGCGCGGGGAGCAGCACCTCGTCGCCGTTGTCCTCGACCAGCGAGGTATCCCGGCCGACGGTGGGCCGAGAGTCCCGGATCTGCGCCAGTGCAGCACGGATCGCGGCGGGGTTCCCGCAGGCGACCTCGGGGGTGAGCACCCGGCGCTCCAACATCACCATCCGGGCCAGCACCGCCGGATTGCCGATCTTCGCTCGGCGTCCGCTCATCAGTTGGCTGAGCATCGGCGGGCTCAACCCGAGCACGTCGGCCAGCTGTGCCTGAGACACATCGAACGCGACCACAAGACGCCGAACCCGATCACCGAGCGCCTCCCCGTACCACTCACGCTGCCGGGCGACGTTGCGCGCCACCGTCCGCTGCTCGTCCACCGATTTTCCCTTCCGCACCCGAACCGGCTTCCGGGTACTCGAACCGGCATCCTGCCAGGGCGGGGATTGGCGCGGAGGCGATTTGGGAGATCAGCCGGTCCGGGCGAGCACCTCACGGGTACGTGCCACGTCGTCGTCTATCTGGGCCACCAGCTGGTCGGGGGTATCGAAGCGAACCATGGGACGCAGTCGCTCGACGAAATCCAGCGCCACCTGCTCGCCGTAGAAATCCTCATCGATGTCCAGGACGAAGGCCTCCACCCGGCGCTCTCGGCCCGAGAAGGTGGGATTGGTGCCCACCGACACCGCTGCCGCCAATGCTCGGCCACGGTGCACGAATCGGCAGGCGTACACGCCATCGGCGGGAATCGCCGCGTACCGGGGAGTGGACAGATTAGCCGTCGGATAGCCCAGGCCACGTCCACGCTGGTCACCACGGATCACGATTCCCTCCACCCGGTGCGAGCGGCCCAGAGCGGTACTGGCAGCTGCCACGTCGCCGGCGTCGATACAGGACCGGATGTAGGTGGAGGAGAAGGTCAGCTCGCCTTGGGAGACCAGCCCGACATCATGTGCGGTGAACCCGAATCGGCGACCCAGGACGCCCAGCAACGTCACGTTGCCGGCCGCCTTGTGCCCGAAGGTGAAGTTGCGCCCCACCACCACCACCGCCGCGTGCAGCCGTTCCACCAGAAGCTCGTGGACGAACTCGTCGGCGGGCATCCGGGACAGCTCGACGGTGAACGGCAGCACGAAGAACACATCGACGCCCAGCCGCTCGGCCAGCTCTGCCCGCCGGCGCAGGCTGGTGAGCTGCGCCGGGTGGCTGCCGGGACGGACCACCTCGGAAGGATGCGGGTCGAAGGTCATCAGTACGCACGGAACACCCAGTTCCCGGGCCCGCGCCACGGCGTGGCTGACCAGTTGGGCGTGACCGCGGTGCATCCCGTCGAACACTCCGATGGTGACCACACTACGACCCCACCAGCTCGGGATGGCGTCCACTCCCCGCCACCGTTGCACGATCGGCAGCCTACGGCCGTCGGGGTGTGAGTTCGCGCGCCCCGGCATCCTCACCCCTCGTCGGCCGGGCGGAGCACCAGCACCGGACGGGCCAGCGAACCGCTCTCGGTGAGCAGGGCGATCGCGTGACCACTCGGGTCGAAGGCGGCCGACGTCCCGGACAGGCCGGCCGCCGGAAGCCGCCCACCATGGGCGAGCACCTGCGCCTGCTGAGCATCCACTGCGCGGCGGGGGAACGCGGTGGCCACCGCGTCGTCCAGATTCACCGTCAGATCCGGCCGCTCGGCAAGCTCGGTGAGAGAACGCGCGGTGTCCAGGCCGAAGGGCCCCACCCGGGTCCGGCGGAGCGCGATCAGGTGCCCGCCGACCCGCAGTGCAGCACCGAGGTCCCTGGCCAGCGCCCGCACGTAGGTGCCACCACTGCATTCCACCAGCACGTCCAGATCGATCACCCGATCTCCACGATGCAGCGCAAGGAGCTCGAACCGGGACACCGTTACCGGCCGGGCCGCCAGTTCCACCTGCTTCCCTGCCCGTTGCAGGGCATAGGCCCGTCTGCCGTTCACCTTGACCGCGCTCACCGCGCTGGGCACCTGCTCGATGGCCCCGGTGAGCTCTGCGATGCCCCCGAGAATCGCTTGGGCGCTGACCGCCGAAGCGTCGGCACCGCCGGTACGCTCCCCCTCCGCGTCGTCGGTACCAGTGGACTGACCCAGACGCACGGTGGCCCGGTAGACCTTGGGCTCCAGCGGCAGGTGCCCCAGCAACCTGGTGGCCCGCTGTACGCCGCAGACCAGCACGCCGGTGGCCATCGGATCCAAGGTGCCCGCATGCCCGATCCGGCGGGTACCCAACAACCGGCGAAGCCGCGAGATCACGTCATGCGACGTCAGCCCGGTGGGCTTGTCCACCACCACCAAACCGGCGGGAATCGCCACACCGGCGGGTCGCTGCAGTGCACTCATGCGCGAGATCAGGTGCCGAATGGACCGGTCTCGGGAAGCCGGAGGTCAGGCTTGTCCAATTCTTCGACGTTGACGTCCTTGAAGGTGATCACCCGAACGTTCTTGACGAAACGGGCCGGGCGGTACATGTCCCATACCCAGGCATCGGACATCCGCACCTCGAAATACACCTCGCCGTCAGCGTTGCGGGCCGCGACATCCACCACGTTGGCCAGGTAGAAACGCCGCTCGGTCTCCACCACGTAGGCGAACTGCCCGACGACGTCGCGGTACTCCTTATAGAGCGACAGCTCCATCTCGGTCTCGTACTTCTCGAGATCCTCTGCGCTCATCGACGGTCCATCGCTCGCTTCATCGGGTGCTGGCTCCTCCTGCTCGTACGCCTGAGGTAGGGGACGATCCACCATTCTGGACCACGGCAGGCCACGGCCGTACCCGTGCCGTGCGCCGTGGCGGAGCGGTCAATCCATGGGTACGTGCCGCCATCGCGACGTTGACGTAGCCGTAGCGGTGATCCGCGGACGGTCCATGCGCCAACAGCGACGCGGTGTGCTCCCGGGTGCAGTAACCCTTGTGCTCGGCGAAGCCGTACCACGGCATCCGTTCGTGCACTTCGCACATGATGCGATCCCGGGTGACCTTCGCCAGGATCGATGCCGCCGCCACACAGGCCACCACCCGGTCACCGCCGATCACCGCCAGATTCGGGGCAGTCAGCCCAGGTACCCGAAATCCATCGGTGAGTACGTAACCGGGATGCACGGGCAGGCCGGCGACCGCCCGGCGCATGCCCTCCAGGTTGGCCACATGCACGCCCAGCTCGTCGACCTCCTCGGGAGGGATCACCACCACGCTGCGAGCCATCGCCCTGGCGGTGATCAGGTCGTGAAAATGCTCCCGGCGCGCCGGGGTGAGCAGCTTGGAGTCGGTGAGTCCGGCCAGAGCCACCGCGTCGGACGGTCGTAGCACACAGGCGGCCACCACCAGCGGCCCAGCGCAAGCACCGCGGCCCGCTTCGTCCACCCCCGCGACCGGGCCGAGGCCGCGCCGATGCAGAGCGCCCTGCAAGGTCCAGGTCCCCCCCTCCTTGCGGATCACCGCCCTCGGCGGCCGCAGCAGGGCCTCGGGCTTACCGCATGCCGCAGCCTGCATGGTCAGCCACGCCCGCGGGAGACCACTCGCTCCCGCACGAGACGGCCACCACGCAGTACCGGCCAGCTCAGGATCAGGCCAGCAGCCAGCGGGAGACCAAGGGACATTGCTGAGGGCGCGTCCTGCGGCTCGTGCAGAGCGAGCGCCCGCTGCGGATCCGGATCGGGGATGCCCTGCCACCGGGTCGGCGGGAGCACGATGACCCGTGCCTTACCGATCACGTTGTCCACGGGCACGGTACCGGAGTGGTCATCACCGATGTGGCGGCGGGAGTCCGCGGAGTTGTTGCGGTTGTCGCCCATCATCCACAACCCCTCGGGGGGCACGGCGACCGGACCGAACTCCTCCTGAGGCTCCTGGCCGGCGAATACGGGATAGGACTCGTCCAATGCCACCCCGTCGACGACCACCCGGTTCTGCGCATCACAACACTGCACGGTCTGACCACCCACGGCGATCACCCGCTTCACGAAGTCACGCTCGTCCGGCGGCGCGAGTCCGATGAGTGAAGCGGCGTGCTGCATCCCGCGGATGAGTACGTTCTCCGAGCGCAGGCTGGAGAACTCGGTATTGGCGCCCCACGACTCCGGACCGCGGAACACGACCACATCGCCCGGCTGAGGGTCGCTGAACCGATAGGTCACCTTGTCGACCAGAACTCGATCGTTGGTGCAGCCGGTGCAACCGTGCAGGGTCGGCTCCATCGAAGCCGAGGGGATGACATACACCCGGGCCAGAAAGGTCTGGATGAGGAACGTGAGCACCAGCGCGGTGAGGATCAAGATGGGCAGCTCACGCCAGAAGGAACCCTTCCGCTCCACCTTGCGCAGCCGGTGCCTGGGCCCGCCTCTGGACGCACGACGCGCCCGGGAGCCACCGGGATGATCGTCTCCGCGCGCCGGTTCTCTCGAAGACACGAGGTTGGCCACGCCCCCCAGGCTAGCTGCCAGCGACCCCACAAGGAGGTTCAGGACGCGGACGGCGTCTCACGCTTCTCCTTGATCTTCGCCGCCTTGCCACGGAGATCACGCAGATAGTAGAGCTTGGCACGCCGGACATCGCCCCGGGTGACCACCTCGATCTTGGCGATGTTGGGGGTATGCACCGGGAAGGTTCGCTCCACACCCACCCCGAACGAGACCTTGCGCACAGTGAAGGTCTCCCGGATGCCGCCGCCCTGGCGCCGGATGACCGCGCCCTGGAATACCTGGACCCGTTGCCGCGAGCCCTCGATAACCCGCACATGCACCTTGAGGGTGTCGCCGGGGCGGAAGTCGGGAATGTCGGTACGCAGCGACTTCGCGTCCAGGGCGTCCAGGGTGTTCATCGGTGGTCCGTCCTCGTCATAATTCTTCTGTGCACGGTCTTGAGATGCTGGGGCGCGCGACAGCGGCGTCGGAGACGATGCGGGGTAGCGCGGGTGTTGAGCGCCGGGCGCCATCCCCTGTACCCGGCTGCGGCAACCGGGCCAGTGTGCCAGACACCCCGTCCGCGACGAAATTCGGCGGTCGCTAATCAGCGCGGAAACCAAGCTCTTCGAGTAACCCGTGGTCGGCGGCGTCCAGCTCTTCCGGCGCCAAGGCGGCCAGCAGATCGGGACGCCGAGCCGCGGTACGCTCCAGCGCCCGATCCCGGCGCCAGCGGGCAATGGCGGCATGGTTGCCCGAGCGGAGCACAGCGGGTACCTCACGGCCCCGCCAGAGCACGGGACGGGTATAGCAGGGACCCTCCAGCAGGCCGTCGGAGAAGGAATCCTGCTCGGCCGAGATGGGATTGCCCAGTACGCCGGGCAGCAGCCGGGCGATCGCCTCCACCAGCACCAGCACCGCAACCTCACCGCCGACCAGCACGTAGTCGCCGATCGAGATCTCATCGACAATGACCCGTTGCGCGGCGTCGTCGAGCACTCGCTGGTCGATGCCCTCATAGCGGCCGCAGGCGAAGACGAGCCGGGGTTCGGTGGCCAACTCGGTGGCCACCTGCTGGGTGAAGCACCGCCCCGCGGGGCTGGGCACCACCAGCCGTGGCGGGGGGTCGCCGGCGAGTACCTCATCCAGCGCCGCGCCCCAGACCTGCGGGCGCATCACCATGCCGGGCCCACCGCCGTAGGGCGCGTCATCCACCGCACGGTGCACGTCGTGGGTCCATCCACGCAGGTCATGCACGGTGAAAGTGATCAAACCCCGGTCGATGGCCCGGCCGAGCAATGCCTCCCTGGCCGGCGCCAGATACTCCGGGAAGATCGTCACAACCTGAATCAACACAGCGGGACTACACCTTCAGTCGAGCAGTCCAGCGGGCGGATCGAGCACCACGCGACCGACCGCCAGGTCGACGTGCGGGACGATGGCCTCGACGAAGGGCACCAGCGCCTCGCCGTGCCCGGTGTCCAATACCAGGAGGTCACTGGCCGGTGCGTGGACGACTT
>JBOHHD010000002.1:0-8233 GCA_050700515.1 Pseudonocardiaceae bacterium | reverse complement strand
GCGTGCTGGTGGATCTGGAGGGCCACGGCCGCCAGGAGCAGGTGGTCGCCGGGGTGGAGCTGTCCCGCACCATCGGCTGGTTCACCACCGTCTTCCCGGTGCGTCTGGATGTCGGCGGGGTCGATGTGGACGAGGCGTTGGCGGGTGGCCCGGCGGCGGGGCAGGCACTCAAGCGGGTCAAAGAGCAGCTGCGCGCGGTGCCCGAGCATGGTCTGGGTTTCGGGCTGCTGCGTTACCTCAACCCCGAGACCGGGCCGATCCTGGCCGGGCTGATCAGCCCGCAGATCGGGTTCAACTATCTGGGCCGGTTCGCGGTCCCCGACGCCACCGACTGGGCGGCGGTCCCCGACTCCGGGACGCTGCGCGGTGGCGGTGTCGACGCGGCCCTGCTCGCGCCGCACGCTCTGGAGGTCAACGCCTGGACGGAGGATCGGCCCGCCGGGCCGCAGCTGCACGTCAGCTGGTGGTGGCCGGCCGGGCTGCTGTCCGAGGACGCGGTGCGAAAGCTGGCCCAGGGCTGGTTCCAGGCGTTGGATGCGCTCGTCACGCATGCCACCGGCCCGGGCGCGGGCGGCCACACACCCTCGGACTTCCCCCTCGCCGGACTGTCCCAGAAGGAGATGGACGAGCTGACGGCGGAATGGACGATGTAATGATCGAACTGCTTTCACCTGTGCGCTGAAGCTTTGTCGATTCCCCACCATCACGAAAGGAACCAGACGTGGCTCAGCAGATTGTAAACTCGTACACGGAGTGGGATCCTCTGGAAGAAGTCGTGGTAGGAAATTTGGCAGGTGGCGTGTTCCCCACCTGGCAGCCGTCCATGCGGGCGGTGGTTCCCGAGGATTCGGTAAGCCTGTTCCAAGAACGGGGAGGATCACCTTATCCGCCGGAGCAGGTCCGCGCTGCCGAGAGAGAGCTCAACGCGTTCGTCGACGCTTTGGAGCTCGAGGGCATCACAGTAGTTCGCCCAGAGTCAATTGATTACTCACTCGCGTTTTCAACGCCCAGCTGGAAGAGCGCCGGTCTCTATTCCACTATGCCACGGGATCTCCTGATCGTGATCGGCGGCACCATTGTCGAAGCACCTCTGTCCTGGCGTTGCCGGCAGCATGAGGTGGACGCGTACCGTCCGTTGATCAAGTCGTACTTCCGGCAAGGCGCCGGATGGCTACAGGCCCCCCGACCCCACCTCACCGACGAGCTGTTCTCGGCGGATCCTCAGCTCGACTCGGGAGACTATGCGATCACCGAATTCGAGCCGGTCTTCGACGCGGCCGATTTCGTACGCTTCGGGCAAGACATCGTGGTCCAGAAGAGCCATGTCACCAACGATTTCGGCATCGACTGGCTGCAACGCGCGCTGGGCAGCACGTACCGGATTCACCGGGTCGCGGTGAACGACCCGCACGCGATGCACATCGATGCCACCATTGTCCCGCTTGCCCCCGGGAGACTGCTGGTCAATCCGGAGCGCTACGTGCCTCATGCTCTGTTCCGCGGATGGGAGATCCTGGAGGCGCCGAAACCGACTCTCCCCGCTGACTGGCCCATGTACTTGTGCAGCCCTTGGGTGAGTATGAACGTCCTTTCTCTCGATGAGCGGACGGTAGTGGTGGAACGCCAGGAGGAACCGCTGATCGAAGCTCTGCAGGACTGGGGATTTCGTTGTATCCCCCTGGATTTCCGGCACGTCTACACTTTCGGCGGCTCCTTCCATTGCGGGACTCTCGACATCCGGCGCCGTGGCGCGCTCAGGCAGTTCCTCAACTGAGCATCGGCGTAGTAAACCAGAAAGCAATGGACGAGCTGACCGCGGAATGGGCGATGTGATGATCGAGCGATCCAATCTCGAGGACGTACTGCCGCTGTCTCCGTTGCAGGAGGGGTTGCTGTTCCACGCCCTGCTCGACGACCACGGTCCTGACGTCTATATCACCCAATTGATCCTTGACGTGGATGGTGATCTGGATCCGGCCGCCCTACACGCCGCCGGCCAAGCCCTGGTGGACCGCCATCCCAACCTGCGGGCAGCGTTTCGCCGCACCAGCGAGGGCCGCTCAGTGGCACTCATCGCTCGCCAGGTACGCCTACCATGGCAGGTGGTGGATCTGTCCGGTCTGGACCCGGCCGCCGGTCAGGCCGAGGCGGCCCGCTTGTTCGCCGAGGAACGTACTCGCCGGTTCGACCTCGCGCGGCCGCCGCTGATGCGGATGATCTTAGTGTGCTTGGGCGCGGGACGGTACCGTCTGGGGATCACTGATCATCACATCCTGTTCGACGGCTGGTCCTTTCCCCTCTTTGTCCAGGAGCTGTTCGAGCTGTACGTCAGCGGTGGGGATACCACCGCGCGGCCCCCGGTCACGCCCTACCGTGACTATCTGGCCTGGTTGGCGGCCCAGGACCGGTCCACCGCGGAGGCCGCGTGGCGGGACGCGCTGGCCGGGTTGGACGAACCCACCCTGGTTGTCGGCGCGGACCACCAGCGGGTGCCGGTGATCCCCGACCGGGTGGTGGCCGAGCTGTCCGGGGAGCTGACCGCCGCGCTGAGCGGGCAGGCCCGAGGGCTGGACGTGACGCTCAACACCATGGTCCAGGCAGCGTGGGGCATCCTGCTGGGCCGGATCACCGGCCGGTCCGATGTGGTCTTCGGCGTGACGGTGTCGGGTCGTCCGCCCGATCTGGCCGGTGTGGAGTCCATGGTGGGGCTGTTCATCAATACCGTGCCGGTCCGGGTCCGGCTGCGGCCCCAGGAGTCGGTAAGGCAGGTGCTGGCTCGCCTGCAAGCCCAGCAGGCCCGGTTGCTGGTCCACCACCATCTCGGCCTGGTCGACATCCAACAGCTGGCCGGGCTGGGCCAGCTGTTCGACACCCTGGTCGCCTACGAGAACTATCCCCTCGACCCCAGCGGCTTGGACGAGCTCGTGCCCGGCCTGCGGATCACCGGCAAAGAGGGCCACAACGCCACCCACTACCCGCTGACCCTGGCGGTCCTGCCGGGACCCCGCCTGGCACTCCAGCTGTCCTACCGGCCCGATGTGATTGCGGGGATAGCCGGACAGGCGATGCTCAGGCGACTGGTGCGCATGTTGGAGCAACTGGCCACCGAGGCCGACCGCCCAGTCGGCCGCATCGACATCCTCGACGCCCAGGAGCGCCACCGGCTGCTGGTCGACTACAACGACACCACCCACCCGGTGGCACCGGCCTGCCTACCAACACTGTTCCAGACCCAGGTAGCGGCCACACCACAGGCGTTGGCCGTGGTGTTCGAGGACACCACCCTGACCTATGCCCAACTCAACACCCAGGCCAACCGGCTCGCCCACGCGCTGATCACCCGGGGGGTGGGTCCGGAACAGATCGTCGCGCTGGGTCTACCCCGCTCACCCGAACTGATCATCGCGGTCCTGGCGGTCCTCAAAACCGGTGCCGCCTACCTCCCCCTGGACCCCGACTATCCACCCGCCCGGCTCAGCTTCATGCTCCACGACGCGCGACCGGTGTTGCTCCTGACGACCACCCAGACCACACGTGTTCTGCCCGACACCGAGCTGACCCCCCGGCTGGTGATCGACGACCCCCACACCGTGGCAGTGTTGAGCAATTGCGCGGACACCGATCCCCTCGAGAGCGACCGCACCACCCCCTTGCTCCCCACCCATCCGGCGTATGTGATCTACACCTCCGGCTCCACCGGCCACCCCAAAGGCGTCGTCGTCACCCACACCGGCATCCCCAGCCTCGCCGCGGCCCAGAACCAACGATTCAAGATTAATAATCACAGCCGGGTCCTCCAATTCGCCTCACCCAGCTTCGACGCCTCGTTCTGGGAACTATGCCTGGCCCTGCTCTCCGGAGCGGCCCTGGTCACAGCACCCCAAGAACAGCTGCTGCCCGGAGCACCGCTGGTCGCGCTGGTGAATCGCCAGCAGGTCACGCATGTGACGTTGCCGCCCTCCGCGCTGGCCGTGCTACCCTCCGACGATGCCCTGCCGCCAGCGGTGACGGTGATCGTGGCCGGTGAACCGTGCCCACCAACGCTGGTGGCGACCTGGTCGGCTGGTCGACGGATGATCAACGCCTACGGGCCCACCGAGACCACCGTGTGCGCCACCATGAGCCACCCGCTCTCCAGGGCCACGCACACACCTCCGCCGATCGGCGGGCCGATCGCCAATACCCGGGTCTACGTCCTTGACCCCGGTCTGCACCCGGTGCCTTGCGGGGCGGTGGGCGAGTTGTACATCGCCGGGGCGGGGTTGGCCCGCGGCTACCTGCACCAGCCCGGGCTGACCGCGGGGCGGTTCGTGGCCGAACCGTACGGCCCAGCAGGAGGGCGGATGTACCGCAGCGGGGATCTGGTCCGCTGGAACACCGATGGGGACCTGGAGTTCGCGGGTCGAGTGGACGATCAGGTCAAAATTCGCGGATACCGCGTCGAGCCCGGCGAGATCGCAACCGTGCTCACCGCCCACCCCGCCGTCGCCCAAGCAACGGTCATCGCCCGCCGGGACCGGCCCGAAGACCAGCGGCTGGTCGCCTACGTCGTGGCTGCCGACGGCGGCTCGGTGCGCAAGGAAACCGCCGCCCGTGAGACCAGCCCGCTGATCGAAGCCCTGCGCGAGCATGCGCGGGCGGAATTGCCCCAGTACATGGTGCCCACCGCGTTCGTGGTGCTCGACGCGCTGCCGGTGACACCGAACGGGAAACTGGACCGCGCCGCGCTACCCGCACCCCAGTTCGGGTCGGGCGGGACCGGGCGGGCGTCCAGGACTCCCCAAGAACAACTGCTCGCCGAGTTGTTCGCCGAAGTACTGGGCCTACCCACAGTCGGTGTCGATGACAACTTCTTCGATCTGGGCGGACACTCCCTGCTCGCCACCCGCCTGACCGCCCGGGTACGCGCCACCTTCGGTGTCGAACTGGAAGTCCGTGTCCTGTTCGCGTCTCCGACGGTGGCCGGGCTGGCCGCCCGTCTGGACATCGATGACCCCCATGATGGGCTCGAGATGATCCTGCCCTTGAGATCGCAGGGTCGTCACTGGCCGCTGTTCTGCATTCATCCCGGTACCGGGATCAGCTGGTCCTATTGCGGGCTGATGAAACATCTCGGGCCGGACTATCCGATCTACGCCCTGCAAGCCCGTGGCCTGGCTCGGCCCGAGCCGCGTCCGGCATCGGTCGAGCAGATGGCCGCCGACTACGCCGACCAGATACGCAAGATCCAACCAGCCGGGCCTTACCATCTTCTCGGCTGGTCTTTCGGCGGCTTGGCCGCCCATGCTGTCGCCACCGAACTTCGCCAGCGTGGCGAACAGGTCGCCCTACTGGCCATCCTCGACGCCTGCCCCGTTGGCGACCTGTCCTTCGAGGGGTCGCTGGTGCCCGACGAGCGCGACATCCTGGGCGGGCTTGTCAGCATGCTCGGTGGTGACCCGCCGAACCAGCAGGACAAGCCGGTGACCTGCGTCCAGGTCGTGGACGTTCTCCGCAGCCAGGGCGGCGCACTGGCCGGCCTTCAGGAACAGCACATCTCGGCCATCATCGAGATCCTGATCAATAATGCCCGCCTCGCGCAGGACTTCACTCCCGCCCGGTTGCCCGGGGACCTGCTGCTGTTCACCGCGACGGCGGAGCGAGGTGACGACGCGCCCATACCGCAGATGTGGAAACCGTATATCGACGGTGAGATCGAAAACCACGATGTCACCACCAGCCACAACCGCATGACACAGCCCGGATCGCTGGCTCAGATCGGGCCGATCCTGGCCGCCAAACTCCACGACATCGCCAGCAACGCTGCACCATTCACTGGAAGAGCTGAATCATGACCAATCCTTTCGAGAATCCCGACAGCACATACCTCGCGCTGATCAACGATGAGGGTCAGTCAGCGCTGGACCGACATGTGCCCCCAAAGCCTCATCGACGCCATGAATAGCCAATAGCAGCACGGAGCCGACATCCAGGAAGGTTCTTATGACTATCACGACGGCGACATCAAGGAGAAGTTCCCGCGCTATCAGATTGGCGAGTCCCTGCTGCCCTCCACCGTGCACGCCATCGCCCGACTCCTCGGCATCGATAACCGGCTGCGCGCGGCCGGGTTTATGGTGAAGAACGGCGGCACGTTCCGCTGGGGTACCAACCCGGCGCCCTGGACGTTCTCTTTCGCGATCTCACCCCGCTTCGCGTGGCGGATAATTTTCGAGCATCGTCCGAAGAGGACATGGATGAGCTATCGTCGCGCCACACTCACCGCTGCGGGTGGGTGTCGGCCCAGGGGGAAGATCCGGGAATGAGTCAGACGGGCGGCCGGAGCTGCCCGGCCTGCCAGATCACCGCGTTGTCCCGGTACAACCCCGATCCGCTGTGTGCCCCCTGCACCCGCGCCTCTCGCAAAGCGGAGTTCGTGGAGGCCGCGCTGCTGCGAGAATACCGCCGTAACCATAGGATACCGATGACGGAGTTGCGCCAGTTCATCGATCTGCTGAGTGATCATTACGGGGTGACGTATCCGCTGGCTCACCATCAGCCGTTCATCAGCGGTCGCCAGCTGGTGTACAAGGCGCAGGAAGGTTCGGGTCTGGCACCGGAGTTCTGTCTGGTTGCCGCAGTGAGCGGGCAGTATGTGCTGACTGCTCGGTCTGGCCAAGGTTCTCGCCCAGCGAGGAACAATCAGGTGCCGTAGTCGTTCGTCACGATCACGATCACACCGGGACGCGCGTCGGCGATGCCGTCGAATCGAGGCTCCACGCGTAGCCCGAACTCCGCGCCGATCGCCTCAGCCGTGGCGCGCTCATCGGTGCCCTCCCGGTAGTAGACGGTGCTCGTGGGAATCCGCCCGCCGGAATAGTTGGCGACCTCGATCACCGTCCAGCCTGCCGCGTTGAGATCGTCAGCGGCCCGTGCGGCCAGGCCGCGGATGGTGCTGTTGTTGTAGACGCGCGTCTCCCCGCGAAGGTCTGGCGTGCCGCCGATCACCTTCCCGCCGGGCTCAGGTGCGACGGGCTCGGACACAACCGGACCGGGAACTGAAGAGCCGGGAGCAGGAACAGGCGGCGGAACGGGGATGGTGGTCGGCTCCGGGGGCGGAAACGGAATCGGAGTAAGGCTCGGCGTCGGGGGAACCGAAGAAGAAGTCGGCTCAGTACTCGCAGGCTGGCTCGTCGAGGTGACCGCGGGCCGCTGATTCGCCGAAGTTCGCTCCTCCCCGGTGGCGACGATCGCCAGCCCGATGAGCGCGGCGGCGGCTGCGAGCGTGAGCAGGACCAACCCGCTGGTCCGTAGCGGCCGACTGACCCCAGTACCTTCCGGCGTGCTCATGACGCTGTGCTCATGGCCTCTCCGACGATGCTCATGGCCTCTCCGACGATGTTCGCTATTTACTGCGGATCGGCACCGAGGCGCCGGGCCGCCCTGGCCCGCTGGCGGCTGGCTCTCAGCCTGCGCAACCGCTTGACCAGCATCGGATCCGCGGCGAGGGCCTCCTGGCGGTCGATCAAGCTGTTGAGGAACTGGTAGTAGCGGGTTGCGGACATGTCGAACAGCTCTCTGATGGCCTGTTCCTTGGCCCCGGCGTACTTCCACCACGGGCGCTCGAAGGCCAGGACCTCGCGTTCCCGGTGGCTGAGGCCCTCGACCGGGCCATCAATGGGCTGCAGTGCCTCTGCGGCGTCCATAACGCTCCTCGGCTGACGATCCCCCATGGGCTGGTCCGACGGTAGCGCGAATGACAGCCCTGTGATTCCGGCGCCATTGAACCACGCCGGCGGTGGGCCACCCCTGATCCGCCCGCGCGTCCGACGACGATTACTCCGTTGGAGAACGAGCGCCGGCGCGGCTACTGTTCGGCCCATCATGACTGTTCGACCGATCCGGGTCGTCGGCGACCCCGTGCTGAGCACGCCGACCAGGGCCGTAACCGAGTGGAGCGAGGCCCTGCATGCACTGGTGGTCGATATGTTCGACACGATGGTAGCGGCCGAGGGCGTCGGGCTCGCCGCGAACCAGATCGGCGTGGACCTGCGGGTATTCGTCTACGATTGCCCGGGCGCCGACGGCGCGCAACATCGGGGTGTAGTGGTCAATCCCACGCTGGAGACCACCGAGCGGCCGGAGACCATGCCCGACTCCGACGATGATTGGGAGGGCTGCCTTTCGGTGCCGGGCGAGTCCTTCCCGACCGGCCGGGCCACCTGGGCCCGGGTCACCGGAGTCGACCTTGATG
>JBOHHD010000001.1:0-6805 GCA_050700515.1 Pseudonocardiaceae bacterium | reverse complement strand
GCCCTGCACTGTGTCGAGATGTCCGGCTACAGCCCCATCCGGGTCTACATCCGCCTCATCCAGTCCAACATCGCCTACTGGGACAGGCGCTACGACGAGGCCGCTGAGCTCATGGAGGCCGCCCGGCCCGATGCCACCAGCGGCACCAACCTGCTCCGGCTGAGCAGCCAACTGGCCCGGATCAACGCCGCCCGCCACCGACCCGAGGAGGTCACCCGAGCCTTGGCCCTGGCCGAGACCGCCCCCACCGAACGCACCCCCGACGAGGCCGGGGTGCTCGGCTGCGACCCTGCCTGGGCTGCCAAGAACGCCGCTGACGCCCACTACGCCCTCGGCGGCGCCGAGCATCTGGATGCCGCCGTGGACTGGGCGCGCACCGCCCTGGACGAGTACAGCGCCGAGGCCCAGCCCAGACCTACCTACATCGCTGGCGCCCGATTCATCCTCGCGCATGCCTATCTGGGCAAAGGAGAGCTGGAGGCGGTCGGCGAGCACCTCGCCCCGATCCTGCACGCCACCGACGCCGAGTACCGCACCGTCCCGATCATCGGCCGCGCCCGCTCCCTGCACACCCTGCTCGCCCAGCGCACCGACCTGACCTCCCCCACCCTGACCACCCTGCGCGACGACCTCGCCGGCTTCATCACCCACCCCGCCCCCACCCCACCCCAACTCGAACCCGACACCCCCAACTGAGGCTCCGGGCCAGAAAGCGAAGACCGTCACTTGTCAGGGTGGCAAGAAGCCGAACATCCGACACCGTGCAGGACAAGTAAGAGATCAACCTATGACCGAAGTGATCAGCCCGTGCCGACGAATTGCGGGGCAGGCTCGCCGACGAACTGGTGGCCAAGGGCGCAATCGTGTCGAAGGAGGTCGAGGCGGCGTTCCGCACGGTGCCGCGGCACCTGTTCACCCCTGGGGTCACGCTGGAGGAGTCCTACGCCCAGGACACCGTGCGCACCAAGCGCGACGAGTTTCCCCACGGTATTGGGCGTGATGTGGTGTATCGGTGTGTTGATGCCGCTGGCTGGTGTGCTCTGCTCTGCTGATCACGTCAGACACACTGGCGGGTGCAGACGGTCGCTGCGGGCGTGACGAGGGAGTAGCGGGAATGCGGCAGATGGAGTTGGCGTCGATCGACGGGATGCGGCTGGAGGCTGCTTTGCATCCCGCCCGAGCGCAGGGTGAGCTCGGCGTGGTCATCCAGGCCCACGGGATCAACGCGAACATGACCGAAGGCGGGATGTTTGTTCGACTCGCTGATCGGCTGGCGGATGCCGACTTCACAGTACTGCGGTTCTCGTTCCGGGGACATGGCGGTAGCGGGGGAACCCCGCGGGGCATGACGATCGCTGGGGAGATGCTCGATCTGGAAGCTGCGGTCGAGTACGTGGCTGATCGGTTCCCAGGCTCGTTGTCGATCGTGGCATCGAGTTTCGGAGCGGTGTCGACTTCGCTTTCCCTGCCCTGGCTCGGTGAGCGCCTCGATCGACTCGCGTTATGGAACCCGGTGCTGGACTTGCGGCGCACCTTCGTTAACCCGGAACTCCCGTGGGGCAGGGAAAACTACAGTCCTGATCAGCAGAAGCTGTTGTCCACACAGGGTTTCCTGGTGATCGACGACGAGTTCGAAATCGGCCGCGTCCTCTTCGAGGAGTTTCACTACTACGAACCGCTCAACTATCTGGTGGCGAGCACCGTTCCCGCACTCGTCGTGCACGGTGACCGGGACAACGCCGTCTCCTACGAGATCGCCCGGCAGGCTGCTGCTGCCAAGCCCAACACCGACTTCCACACCGTCCGCGGTTCGGATCACGGGTTCGACACGCGGGAGCGAGAGGACGAGGCGGTCGCGGTCACAGCGCGGTGGCTGAGTAACGACGAGGGACAGCGGGCGTGAACATCACTTCTTTAGCAGCCAGGCTCGGCGCTGAGTGGCAAGCCGGTGACGGTGGGACCGGGCTGCCTGGTGGCCAACCAGGTCGTGGTGTACGAAGGAGTGCGGCTCGGCGCCGGCTGCGTCATCGAGGACCGCGTCCGCATCGGCTATGACAGCACGATCGGCGAGCGAACTCGTAACGCCGACGGGCCTGTATTCGCGGTCGATGTGGAGTTGTCCTGCCGGATCACCGTTCCCGACCCGGTGATCCGCGAGGCCGAGGCCGGACAGCAGCACGGCAAGGCGGTTCGCACACCTGCTTGCCGAGGCCGACCGGCTGGCTGACTCCTACACTGCGGCCGGCGGCCGGGCAGTCGCGGCGCAGCTGTCGTTCCTGCCGCTGGACGACCTCGCGGTCACTGCTGACGCCGCGCAGATGTATCTCGTGCGGATGCCTTGGCTTGGTGTGTCTTGGCGTACGTTCTCGGTCCACCAGTACCGAGTCCGTAACTTTATGGGGTCTGCGCTGCCAACGTGTCCGCTATGGACGCTTCGCTGGCTTTTACCGATTCCATGAGATCGTCGAGCATGCCAGCGGGAATTGTTCCGCGGCCCAGGCCGGAGGCCCGGACGATGTCGGTCAGTGCCCGCGAATTCCCCGGGGCTGTATGCGCGTGGCATGTCTGGTGTGACAGTGCGGCGTGCGCAGCGTAGGCGTCGGTGGATTCCAGGGCATCACGCACGATCAAGCTGGCGACCTGCGGCGTTTGATCGGCGTCAGCGGTGAGATCGAGGATGCATAGTCCGAGATGTACCCGGAAGACGGTGTGCTCAGGCGTCGGTTCGAGCTGGAGATATCGGTTCACTATTTCGGTGATGTCGGGGTCGGTGTGCTGGTCGGTCAGCCGGCGGCACAGGACTGCCAGGCAGGCGGCGACCGCTTGCTCCCATGGGGTGGGGGTGTGGGTGCTGGCCAGCATGCCGTGGGCGGCGTCGAAGTCGTGATCCGCGGCGTGGGTGAGGATCGCGACTTGGCGGCCGTCCAGAAGTCGCTGGCCGATGCCGTTGTGCTGTTGGGCGTGCTGGCGTGCCTGGGCCCATTGCCCTGCCCGGGTCAGGGCCCGGGTGCCGTCGGAGAGCAGGACCGACCACAGCCATCGGATGACCTCACGGTGATCCTCACCAGGGCCGATGAGGTGACCGAAACTGATCTTCCTTCCGTCGATCACAGTATCTGCTTGGGATGTGACCGCTTCGAACAAGGCTGTGAGCAGCTGGTAGGCAGTGGTGCCGGCGCCGTCGCGGATGAGCAGACGGCCGAGGTTGATCAGAGGCTGCAAGGCGAGTTTCGCCGTCGCGGCGTCGAGGGACCGGGCGGTGCGGAAGATCTCGAATTGCTGCCGGCACAGGTTCCGCGCGAGACCGGGTATGCCGCAGTCACTGATGATCAACGCGGTCAGGTTGTGTGCTTCGCCCGCGCGGACGAGCGATTCGCCGGTGCGCTGGCCGGCCAGATGGGCCAGGTGGCGGACGCGGGCGACGCGGACCTCAAGCGCCCGGCAGACGGGCTTGGTGTGCGGAACCAGCGGGAACCGCTGCGCCATCATGGCGTGTAGGTCCGATACTGACCTGGTCTGATCGGGTCCGGACTTGCTCACCTTGGTCGACCTCCCTGATGCTGGTCCTCCTGCGGCAGTCCACAGGAGCCCGGGTCACCACGCGATGGTCAGTCGGGTCTCTGGCCGGTCGATGTGGTATCCGTGCGGACGCTGGTCGTCGGGCGTGTGTGCTGGTTGAGCGGTGATGGTCGGCTGGGTGGGTCGTTCACGGTTCCACTGGTGCAGCAGCTCGGCGGTGTGCGCGGCGAGTGTGGCGCTGTCCGGGCCGTGTGCGATCGTGCCCAGCTCGTCGGTGTCGCTGCTGCGCGGGCGTAGGGCGAGATACACGAGGTTCTCCCCATCGTGCAGGGCCGCGCCCGCCCACCGGCGGGCCGGGTTGACAACTCCGCTCTCGCGTGCGCCAGGCTGGACCGAGAGCCGGGCGAAGCGGCAGCCGAGGGTGACCAGCCACAAGTCGAGGTGTTCGACGGGCTCGTCGTGGTTGATCACCACCCCGGTCCAGTGCTCGTGCGCGGGATAAGTGAGAACCTGTCGCAGCGCCGTCTCGTCCATCGGGTCGCTGGCGTCGAGGTTGAGGATGACGTCGTCGGCGAGGTGCAGGGAGCGGCGGACCTGGGCGACGATGCTTCCGCGCATGGGTACGAATCCGCACACCAACGCCGAGTTGCCGACCATCCGGTTGCCGTGTTGGAGGTCGAGTGCGACGCTGCGGGCCAGGCCGCTGCCATGCAGGCTGAGCGGCACCACCAGCCGGCCCCCGACGGCGAGCTGCTGCCACCATGTCGCGGGCAGATCCCACGCATCCGCGGTGACGATGATCCGTTCGTAGGGTGCATGGACGGGGTGGCCGAGGGCGCCGTCGGCGCAGATCACCTCAACGTGGCGGTACCCGGCCGCGGCCAGTGCCACGCGGGCTCCGGCGGCGAGCTCGTCGTCGATCTCGATGGTGCGGACCGTGCCGGTCGGGCCGACCAGTTCGGCCAGCAGGGCGGCGTTGATGCCGGTGGCCGTGCCGATCTCCAGGACCCGCTGGCCGGGTCGGACGTCGAGCTGTTCCAGCATCGCGGCGACGAGGTTGGGGTGGGAGGCCGAGGAGAGGGCGCTTCCATCGTCGGCGCGTTTGGTCACGACGACCTGGTGAGCATAGGCCGTCCACAGGTCCACGCCCGGCAGGAACAGGTGCCGGGACACGGTGCGGAAGGCCGCCTCGACCTGCAGGGACTGGAACGTACCGCGGTTGCGGATGCGGTCGGCCAGAGCCGCCCGCAGCTGCACGGGGTCCGGCGCGATAACGTCGGTGATCTTGGTGGTCACCGCGCTCAGCGTAGTCGGAGCGGGTGCGGCGCGGCCGCAGATCAGGCATGGAGCGGTCGGGGGGTCAGTAAGGAAGATGACCTGGGCCGCTGCGGCCGCCAGCAGGGCCTGCTGGTCGGCGGGTATGCCCGCCCGGTTCCAGGCGAACAGGATGTGGTGGGCCAGTACGGCGCGAAGACCCCGGGTCAGTCTGCCGTGCAGGGCCAGCTCGGCCAGGCGCTCGCCAACGTTCCGGAAGGCGGTCGGCCAGTCAGGTGCAGCCGCCAAAGGGCTGTGCGCGCTGTAGGTGCGGGCGGTGAGGAGTCGGTGGACGCCTTTCACCGTGTCTTCTGACACCGGCGGCCGGTGGGTGGGCCGGTGCGCGAGGACCTGTGCCCAGACGTCGCCCTGCTCGTATCGTTCCTGGCCAGCTGCCCGCACCAGTAGGGTGCCCAGCAGCAGTCCGAGCTCACGCCGGTGGTCGCTGCGTCGGTGGCCAAGGTGGCTGAGCAAGTGGTGGCTGTCGGCGTGGAACAGGTCGTGGGCCAGCTGGATGCCGTCCGCGCCGCCGAACGCGTGGATCTCGGGCTCATAGATCGTCACGGCCCATCGCTGGATGGCGCCGCGTTCGGACAGGTCGTGCATCGTCTGCTCCATGGCGGTGGTGGCCTGCTCGTCCTGGCCGAGGGAGGGCAGCAGGCGCACCCGCCAGGAAGGTCCTTTGCGGACGAACCACCACGAGGTGATGATGTTCGCGTGCTGGGCGGCGGTCAGCCGCGGCCCCAGGTGGACGACGGCCATCTGTTCCGCAGCGTGCCAGTCGGCACACCACACGCTCACCTGACGCCACCTTTCCGGGTGGGGCTCGCTCATCTGCCTGTCCATTCCGTGTTCCGTCCCGGAGGGCCTCAGTTGATCAGCAGGCAGGATTCCCAGCCGCCGCTGGTCCCGGTCGCCATGGTGTGCAGGATCGCCGCGATCCCTGCGCTGCCGTCAATCAGTCCATACGGCTGCGCGGGGCGCGGATCTCGGTAGTCGAGCAGGGTGTCGAGCAGAGGAGGCAGGTAGGCCGCTATCTCTGGCGATCCTGCGTCGGCGGCGGCGTACCACGCAGTGGCGATCAGTCCCGCCCAGCCGTGGCACAGGGCGGGGTCGGTGATGCGGGCGAGCTGGGCGGGGTCGGATATGCACCTGGCCAGGGCGTGTTCAGCGAGTTGCTGGCGGGCGCGGTCGCCGATGGCGTACCCGGCCAGTTGCTGGGCGCGGGCCAGACCGGGCGTTCCGTAGCACCAGGAGGGTCGGCCGGGGCGGGGATCGGTTGACCGGCCGGTGCGCTGCTCGGTGAGGCTGACACGGTGCGGCCACCAGGTGCCCGCGGGCCCGTCCTGGCGCCAGGCGTCCAGCCACCGGCAGATCCGGTCGATGGCGGCGACCTGCCCATCGACGATGATCCCTTGTCTCATCGCCAGGGCCAGCAGGGCGAGCGGGCCGCTGATGCCGTGGGCCATACCGAGGTCTGCGTGTCCGCCGCGGAAAGCGCCGGGCGGTTGCCCGGAGGGGGTATCGCTGGTCCACCAGCCGGGCACGCCCATCGCGGCTTGATCGGCCGCGGGCACCGGTTTGGTGAGTTCCACCAGGTAGGCCAGCACCTGTCGGACCAGTTCCCCGCCGTCGTCGTGGCGCAGCAGGTAGGCGCCCAGCCCGGCCAGGCCGTGCACCACGTCGAACTCGGAGAGCGAGGGCCGGACGGCTGCGGCCATCCGAACGGACGCCTCGTCCAGGCGAGCCCGCACCATCTTGGCCATGACAGCGTCTAACACCGTCCTGGCCTGCGGATACTGCCCAGGTGCGGCGACGGTGGACACGGCGAAGGCAACCGCTGCGGTACCGAACCACAGACCCGCCCCGGCCCCAGCGTTGAGGTCCTCACGGGTGGCGCAGGCGAGCCAGGCGTGCACCCGTTCCCAGCTGCCCAGCCCGGCGTGAGCGCGCACACCATGCAGGACAGCGA